>CAYLIT010000223.1:0-2992 GCA_964383835.1 uncultured Eubacteriales bacterium | reverse complement strand
GCCGTGTCAATACAACAGGGATACCGCTGAGAGCATACGAAGACCTAAAGGCATTCAAATTATTTATAGTAGATGTAGGGCTCCTTGGCTGTATGGCAGGTCTTCGTCAACGTACGTTGCTTGATGGGAACGACCTCTTCATTGAGTTTAAAGGTGCTCTTACCGAACAGTATGTTTGTCAACAGTTAAAGGTAATTGAGGACTTAGATATCTACTATTACACAAATGATAGAGGCTCCTGTGAAATTAATTTCATTGTTGATACAGGTGAACAGATCGTTCCTATCGAAGTAAAGGCCGAGGTAAATCTTAAATCCAAGAGCTTGAAAACCTATCAAGAAAAATTCTCTCCTGAGATTTCTGTTCGCACTTCAATGTCGGACTACAAAAAAGAGGAATGGCTTGTTAATCTTCCGCTGTATGCGATAGATCAGATCAAGTTGATAACAAACGTTTAATTAAATTTACCATATCAAAATATGGAGCCGCTCTGACGAGAGCGGCTTCATATTTTCATCCTTTTTTATTCTTTTTATAACGGCTTATCCTTAATATTTTTAGGATTTCTCGGGTACGCCTTCGGCGTATCATTGATTTTACGAATGACGATAATTGCCCGCTTATCTTCTTCACCGGGCAGGGTGTAGTGAAAGACCTGCTCGGTCTTACCGCCTAAAATGCGGATAGCGTTTTTGGCCCGCTCCAGCTCTTCATCGGCGGTAGCACCCTTATAGGCGATCAATGCACCGCCCTTTTTTACCAGAGGCAGGCAGTACTCCAACAGCTTGGAAAGCTCCGCCACCGCACGGGATACGGCAATATCATAGCTGCCACGCAGCTCGGGCTTACGCCCGGCATCCTCTGCTCTTGCGTGAAGGGTATGAATTCCCTTCAAATCAAGGTCTTTAATGACCCCATCCAAAAAGCCCAGCCGCTTTTGCAAAGAATCCAAAAGAGTCATATCCAGATGGGGTGCCGCCAGCTTCAAGGGCAGGGAAGGGAACCCTGCTCCACAGCCCACGTCCACCACCTTTGCTCCATCGGGAAAGATCCCCTTGGAAAGAGGGAAGATGCTGTCCCAATAATGCTTTTTCATCATCTCTTCCGGCTCGGTGATGGCGGTCAGATTCATCACCTTGTTGGTCTCCAACAGCCGCTCCTCAAAAGCCAAAAGCTGAGCCCCCAGATCGGCGGGACAGTCAATGTTTTCCTGCTCCAAAAGACCGATCAATCTATTCATTCGTTCCATGATTTCGTTTCCTTTGCTCTAATTCGATCATCAAATAACTGATATCTGCCGGGCTGACACCGCTGATACGGCTGGCCTGCCCGATACTCACCGGTCGTACCGCCGCCAGCTTCTGCCGTGCCTCCAACCGTAAGCCCTCCATCTCAGCATAGTTCAGATCCTCGGGAATCCGACGATTCTCTAACTTCTGGAACTCCCGTACCTTGGAAAGCTGCATTTTAATGTAGCCCTCGTATTTGATGGAAATTTCTGCCTGCCGTCCCTCGGCCTTGGTCAGTTCCGGGCGATCCGGATCTACAGGTGCCAGATCAAAGTACCCCACCTGAGGGCGGGAGATCAACTCTGCCAGCGAGGCACCGCCGTTCAATCGGGGCGTGCCGCACCGCTCTAAGATCTGTTGTAATTCCTCGTTATAAGGGGAAAGATGGGTCTTGCGCAGCCGCTCGATCTCCTTTTCAATATTGGCCTTTTTCACCAAAAAACGCTGATACCGTTCTTCGGAAATCAACCCCAGCTCATAGCCGATGGGGGTCAACCGCAGGTCTGCATTATCCTGCCGTAACAGCAACCGGTATTCACTGCGGCTGGTCATCATGCGATACGGCTCGGGGGTGCCCTTGGTCACCAGATCATCGATCAGAGTACCGATGTAGGAATTGGCACGGTCTAAAATCAAAGGCTCCTTGCCCTGCAGCTTGCGTGCCGCATTGATACCGGCTACCAGGCCCTGGGCGGCCGCCTCTTCATAGCCGGAAGAGCCGTTAAACTGCCCGGCGCCGTAAAGACCGCCGATGGCCTTAAACTCCAAGGTTGGATAGAGGGCCTGGGGATCCACGCAATCGTATTGAATGGCGTAAGCCACCCGCATGATCTCGGCCTTTTCCAAGCCCTTGATGGAATGGATAAACTCCCGTTGCACAAACTCCGGCAACGAGGAAGAAAGCCCCTGCAGATACATTTCTTCGGTCTCCAGACCGCAGGGCTCTACAAACAGCTGATGGGCGGTCTTTTCCTTAAACCGCATGATCTTATCCTCAATACTGGGGCAATAACGGGGGCCAACCCCATGGATCTGCCCACTGTAGATGGGGGAAAGGTGAATGTTATCCCGAATAATTTGATGGGTGTTCTCGTTGGTGGCGGTCAGCCAGCAGACCACCTGATTTTCCCCGATATCCTCGTTTTCAAAGGAAAAGGGGATAATTTCCTCGTCCCCCTCCTGCACCTGCATTTTGGAAAAATCCAGACTGCGGCGATTGACTCTTGCAGGGGTACCGGTCTTGAACCGCCGTAAGGGGATCCCTAACTG
This sequence comes from uncultured Eubacteriales bacterium, assembly GCA_964383835.1. GTDB lineage: Bacteria > Bacillota > Clostridia > Oscillospirales > QAKW01 > QAKW01. The sequence continues at coordinate 434 of CAYLIT010000223.1, read as the reverse complement.
TTCCAAGCAGCCGCTCAACCGATCGGCGGGGAACATTCCGTCGGGGCCGCCGGGGATCTGACTTTTACCGATGATGATCTCCCCCTTCAGATAGGTACCGGTAGCTAAAATCACCGCCTTGGCACCGTAGCGGGCGCCTAAGTGAGTCACCACTCCGCTGACCTGCCCGTCCTCCGTCTCGATCTCTACGATCTCCGCCTGGATCAACGAAAGATTTTCCTGCTGCTCCAAAGCGTGCTTCATATATTTGGTGTACTCCCGCCGATCGGACTGCACCCGCAACGAGTGCACCGCAGGACCCTTACCCAAATTCAGCATCCGGCTCTGTAAAAAGGTGGCGTCCGCCGCCTTTCCCATCTCGCCGCCCAGGGCGTCGATCTCGCAAACCAGATGCCCCTTGGCCGTCCCGCCGATGGAGGGGTTGCAGGGCATAT
>CAYLIT010000222.1:0-3009 GCA_964383835.1 uncultured Eubacteriales bacterium | reverse complement strand
GCTATGGATGGCATAGGCAAAGTCGATGACCGTAGAACCGGCGGGCAGATTGACCACGTCGCCCCGAGGAGTAAAAACAAATACCTCATCGTCAAACAGATCGATCTTCAGTGCACTGATGAAATCCTCCGTGTCGGATACATCCTCCTGAGTCTCCAGAAGATTGCGGACCCACTTTAACTTATCATCGATATCCGCCTTGCTGTTCTGCACCCCGTTTTTATATTTCCAGTGGGCTGCGATACCGTATTCGGCGGTATTATGCATATCCCAGGTACGGATCTGCACCTCAAAGGGAATACCCTCTTTTCCGATCACCGTCGTATGCAGGGATTGATACATATTCGGCTTGGGGGTAGAAATGTAATCCTTAAACCGGCCGGGAATGGGGTTGTAAAGATCATGGATCACGCCCAAGAGATAATAACACTCGTTGACCGTATTCACGATCAGGCGGAAAGCATAGACGTCGTAAAGTTCTTCAAAGGTCTTATTCTGGGTAAACAGTTTACGGTAAATACTGAAGGTATGCTTCACACGGCAGGAAAGTTCAAAGGGAATATCGTATTCCGCCAGCTTATCGCAGATATTGCGTTTAGTATTCTCAATAAAGTCCTGACCGTGACCTTCGAATTCCTTCAGTTTTTCCTCGATCATGCGGCAACCGTCGGGATCCAGATAATTGACGGAGATATCCTCCATCTCCTGCTTGACCTTCTGCATACCGAGGCGGTGAGCCAAGGGCGCATAGATCTCCAGCGTTTCACGGGCGGTCTTTAACTGCTTTTCCTTGGGACGGGCGCCCAGGGTACGCACGTTATGCAACCGGTCTGCCAGCTTGATCAGTATGACGCGGATATCCTTAGCCATAGCCAAAAACATCTTACGCAGATACTCTATCTGCGCCTCCTCCTTGGAGGTATAGGGAATCTGCCCCAGCTTGGTGACGCCGTCCACCAGATTGGCGCAATCCTCGCCGAACTCTTTTTTGATCACTTCAAAGGTCAGGTCGGTATCCTCAATGGTATCATGCAGGAAAGCCGCCACGATACTATCGGTATCCAAACCAAACTCAAAGACCAGCTTTGCTACCTCGATGGGATGGCAGACATAGGGCTCACCGGAGGAGCGCATCTGCCCCTGATGGCTCTCTTTTGCGCGCAGGTAGGCGCGTTCGATCTTTGCAACGTCGAACTTTTTATGATCCAGCAGTTGAAGAAGCTCGGAAAACTTTTGCTCTTCTATACACATACTGCGGCACCTGCCTTTCCTGCGATATTGTTCAGTATACTCGAGTCCTCCAGACGGACCTTCTTTTCGTTATGAACGGTCACGTTGCTAAAGATGGTGCCATCGGCCGAATAACTCAAAACACCCAACTCACCCAAGATCTTCAAAGCATGATACAGAGCGCCCACCGGGATCTCGCAATGCTGATCGCGGGAGATACGCTCGGGTAATGTACAAAAATCAAAGGACATAGGCTTTGCAGCCACCTGCTTTTGCAGATAACGGTAAAGCACCGCCGCTTCGGCACGGCCGGGAACATCCTCCGGTCGCAGATCACCGCGCCGGATACGGCGCAGGACCTTGGATACCTTACGGCTCTTTTCCTCGGAAAAACGGATATCCTTAAGAGAAAGCTGAACGCTTTGACGGCCGTTATAGGTGTTGATATCCGCCTCAAAGACGATATCCACCCGCTCCCCAGGCCGATAACAGAACCCAGAGGGAGACATATTGAAATAAAAGCTGGTGATGCGGAAATGTCCGCATTGGAAGACCAGCCGCATATGGTTGCCGTTGGCGGTGGGGGCCGCATCCTGCAGATAAACGTTACGCATACAGAACACCGGGGTCTCGTTGCCACGGCCAAAGGGCGCCAGCCGCCCCAGATCACGCACGTGCTCCAGGGTCAGGTCAGCCTCGTGAAGGGTACAATCGATCTCGATGCTTTCATCAAAATCATTTTCTTGCAAAAAGAGATCCACTTCACGGCAGAAGGCATCGCGGAACTCTTCCAGCCGGTCGGTTTCCACCAGCACGCCGGCGGCAAAGGCATGTCCGCCAAACTTTTCGACCTTATCGGAAAGCCGCTCCAAAGCCTCGAAAAGATTAAAGGGGCGTACACTGCGGCCGGAGCCCTTGGCGTGCCCTTCGTTGACCGAAAAGAGGATACATGGCTTGCCGTAACGGTCCTTCAGGCGGGAGGCGACGATCCCGACCACGCCGTTATGCCAATCCTCGCCCCACAGGACGATCGCATTGCGCTCGGCGCTATGGGGATCCTGCTCGATCATAGCCACCGCTTCTTCCAGAATGCGGTTTTCGATCTCCTGGCGGTGATTATTTTCTTTACAAAGGGCGCTGACCAGCCGTTCGGCTTCTTCGGCATTGCGGGTGATCAACAGCTCTACGCCGGTACAGGCATCCCCCATCCGACCCGCCGCGTTGATGCGGGGAGCGATGGCAAAGCCAACGGCCGAGGTATCGATGGGGCGATCCCCGACGCAACGGTCGATCATGGTTCTAAGACCGATACAATCGGTGGTTTTGAGTTTTTCCAGCCCGCGACGGACGATATAACGGTTCTCGCCCAGCATCGGCATGATATCAGCAATGGTACCCACCGCCGCAAACGCGGCATAACGCTCGGCGATATCTCCGTGGCCATAGCGGCTATCCAGGGCGCAGACCAGCTTATACACCACACCGACACCGGCCAGCTCCGCAAAGGGATAGCCGCTTTCGGCGTGCTTGGGATTGATGATCAGTGTATCAGGCAAGACGGCCTGGCACTCGTGGTGATCGGTGATGATCACATCCAGCCCAAGCGCCTTAGCCTCTTCCACCTCACGAACTGCAGTGATGCCGGTATCCACCGTGATCACCAGCTTGGTGCCTTTTTCGGCAATTGCTTGGATGGCGGCAGTATTAACGCCGTAGCCTTCGGTAAAGCGGCTGGGAATATAGTAATCCACCGTGCCGCCCAATTCCCGCAGAACCTCC
>CAYLIT010000221.1:0-3025 GCA_964383835.1 uncultured Eubacteriales bacterium | reverse complement strand
AAGGGAGGCGGCAATTTCTACGACGGCTGGATGAAAAATCCCCACTCCGCCATGATCTCCTGCAACGACGGCTTTCGTCCGGTATCCTTTTTGATCGAAACGGTTGAAGAATAACGAAACGGCTTTCCATCGTCGGTGGAAAGCCGTTATTTTAGTTAATATAGTGCTCCAGGATATATTTTGCGCTATGTTGCTCATAGTGGCAGATCTCTTGATCGGCCGCCGCCTTCAACTCCGGCACGGCGTTTTCCATAGCAAGCCCTAAGCCTGCCGCCTGCACCATGGTCAGATCGTTGGTGCTGTCGCCCACGGCGATGGTCGCCTTGCGGTCCACCCCCAAAAGGTCCGCCAACAGCATCAAGGCGTTGCCCTTACCCGCCTTGCAATGGAACACCTCCAGGTTATAGGGGTCCGATTGAGCCACGATCAACTCGGAATGGGTCCGAAAATATGCTTCGCACTCCTTCAGATCCTCCATCCGTTCAAAAAACGGAATGATCGATTGCGCCCGCTCAAGCCCATAAACGAATTCCTTGAAATTTTCCACCGGACGGTTGGTGGCAAAGGTGAAATCCCGCCACCGCTGATCCAGATTAAAACGGATAAAATCCTTTTCGTTATGATAGACCGCATCCACGTAGGAATTGGTATCCGCATGAACCATCATCCACATGGGGTACTGATAGACCTTATCCAATACCCAATGGGAAAGTGCCCGGGGCAGGGGAAGCTCATGGGTGGTATCGGTCTCCTTATCGTAAACGGTGGTACCGTCGGAGGTGATGTAATAGCGGATCAGCGGACTTTCCCGCAGTTCTTCGGGCATTTCGTTAAAGGAGCGCCCCGAGGCCGGCACAAACTGTACCCCGTTCTCCTTCAACTGCTCGATAGCCCGCCAGTTTTCGGCGCTGACCCGCCCGTCATACTGTAGCAGCGTTCCGTCCAGGTCGCTGGCGATGATCTTGTAGTCCATTTCTCCCTCCATACGCTGCGATTTAGAAACTCATTATACACTCTTCTCGTCGAAAAAGCAAGAAAAACCGTCATACCACATCGCACCTTTCACAAATCTACCCATTGCAAAAACTCTTTGCGATTTTCGTACAGTATGCTATACTGTAATTGAACCACGAAAAAGGAGTCAACTATGCGAAAAAATCGTATTTTATCTTTCATACTTGCGATCTGCATCATGCTATCCGTTTACGTTATCCCGCGGTTGTCGTCCTGCCAACGCCTGACACCCCAACAGATCGCTTCCCAATCCACTGACATTCAGTCCGCAATTCCCACCCCCACCGACGAGGAGGTTCTGGTTCAACCGCCCGCCGCCATGCAACCGTACGAATATCGGCCCGCATATTATCTGGGAACTTGTCGAAATCTGAAGGGCAACCCGCTGGTGGTGTTGCTGTTTCTCGACGATGACGAAAGCCGCTGGACCGCCAAAGAGGTCAAACAAATTACCGAGGATGATATAACCAAAGGGTTGCAATTTATTGAGGACGAAGCCAAACGCTGGGGAACGGAACTGGATTTTTCGGTCGTATCCTATTCCACCCCTTTATCAGAGTATACCCTTCACTATGAAGGCAGCGTTATCCGCGACCTGACCGTCAGCGGATCCTCCAAGGACGTGTTGGAGCAGGCGGCCCACGATCTGGGCTTTTCCTCCAATTGGACGATGTACTCCAGGTTCAAAACCGACCACAATAAGCAAGGCAACACCGATAACGACGTCATCTTTCTTACCTTTTTAAATAAACGGGGACGTTCCTATACGAGAAATACCATCAAATCGACGGATTCACATTATTACACCGAGCATTGCGTCATTTTCTCCAAGCGATTGACCCTGTTCGAATATAACCGCGTTGATCACACCGTTGCCCACGAACTGATGCACCTCTTCGGCGCGGAGGATTTTTACCATGATTATCGGATATCACTTGCCGAAAAGTATTACCCGAAGGATATCATGCTCACCTATTCTCAAGATTTTTATAAAAGCGAGATCGGCGACTTAACTGCCTATTCGGTCGGATGGATCGATATCGCACCGGAGCTCTGCTACAATAAAGAGTGGTGGGAGTGATCCTATTCGTTCATACTTGAATTTTCGCAAAAGTTGTGCTATCCTTTATTAGAATTCAAAAAGGAGAACAGAAAATGAATATCAATGGTTTTAAAGTGAATTTTTTAGGCGACAGTATCACCGTCGGCGTCGGCGTTGAAGATCGGGCGAACTGTCGTTACGATAACCGTCTGGCAGCAATGTGCGAGCTGGCAGAGGTCCGCAACCACAGCATCAGCGGCACCCGTCTGGCACACCAGACCGTCCCCAGTGAAAAGCCCCACTACGATCTTTGCTTTGGCGGCCGTGCATTTATGATGGATACCTCCGCCGATATGGTCATCGTTTACGGTGGCGTAAACGACTACATTCACGGCGATGCCCCCTTTGGCGAGATCGGCGACACCACCCCCGCAACCTTCTGCGGCGGCGTTTATTTCCTGATGAACTATCTGCGTGAAAACTACGGCGATAAGCCCATCATCTTTCTGACCCCCGCCCGCACCTTCCTGCGCCACGAGGTGGATGACCGAATTCCCTCTACCCACGCCCGCAAGCGGGTCCCCGGCAAGCCCTTGATCGACTATGTGGATGCGATCATCGAGACTGCAAAGCAGTTCAACATTCACGTGCTGGACCTCTATCGCAATCTTGGAATCGATCCCCACGACCAGGAACAGTTTGAAGCCTACACGGTTGACGGTTTGCATTTCAACGACGCCGGCCACGCCGTCATCGCACAAAAACTGAAAGATTTCATCGAATCTCTATAACAACAAAAATCCGTCCGAGTTTGCCCAAGTGTCCTTAAAGACACTTGGGCAGTTTTATTCGCCTTGCGGCGAGTGATATTGCTACGCAGTTATATTCGGCTAATTGCCGAGTGGTATTGCCTTCGGCAGTTTTTGGCGAATAAAATATCACTGGAACCGCAAGGTTTCAATAACACTT
>CAYLIT010000220.1:0-3050 GCA_964383835.1 uncultured Eubacteriales bacterium | reverse complement strand
GCATCATATGCAAGTGCTTTTTTAACTACATCCATCCTTGCAGGTGAGTGAAATCGCATTCGACGATGAAATCCGACTTCGTCGGACAAAAGGATTTTAATATTATGCGATTGACAGTGCGCTTTTATGGCGTTTACATTCTTTCAAATGCGACCAGCATTCCACCTTTTTCTGCATAGAAACTGCAAAGGCCTCTGCACTCATACAGTTCAACCCGGACTTTGGAAAGCTCGGCCAGGATTTTTTCTTTTAGACGCTCGGCAGCCTGCTCGTTAAAGCAATGAGCAATCCGCGCCTTGCCCTCTTTAAGGCCGGAGGCCTTCAAATAATTCACGATGGTTTCCAGCGCTTTGGCTTCCCCACGACATTTATTGAGGGGCTCCAGATCGCCGCGATCACTGGCCTTGCCCACAACGCGGATCCCCAAAAGCCCTGCCATCTTGGCAACCAACGGGCTCACCCGCCCGTTATTGGCAAGATTTTTCATCGACTCCAGCATAAAAAACAGACCGGTTTTTTGCATATAGTTTTGGATCTCATCACAAACAGCCTCAAACTCCAGCCCGGCCTCCACCAATTCCTGCAGTTTTTCAAGCATCAGCCGAATCTCAGGACCGGCAGACAATGAATTCAACACAAATACCTTGCGATCAGGATGCTGCTCTTCATAAGTTTCCTTGGCCAGCACGGCGGCATTATAACTGCCGGAAAGCGTGCCGGTTATGGTGACGCAAAAGATGTTTTCAGCATCACCGAAAGCCTCCAGCCAATCGCCGGCATTGGGGCAAGAGGTGGAAGATCTTCCTTTATAGTTTTGAAGATCCTCTACCATTTCCTTCACATTGAGGTTCCGGTCGTCCACATACTCCTTCTCGGAGGTGATGATCTTCAGCGGTGCAAATTCAAATGAAATGCCGTTCAACTCCAGTACATCTGCAGAAGAATCGGTCACGATCTTGACGTTTTTCATAGTGGTCCTTTCATGCGATTGATATTATAGATCCATTATAAGGGATGAAAAACGCCAAAGTCAACGACATTAAATATACTTAACCTTTAAAGCCCGGGAGACGGCAGTCTCCCGGGCTTTTACTGTTATTTTTTGAATTCGATAAGGAAATCCATCGTGAACCGAAGTTCATCGATCTTATACTCATCCGTTAGGCCGGGACCGCAGGAGCCACTGCCGATGCCGCCCATTTTGCCATCAATGCAAAGAACGTTCATCTCGGGCTCAGGACGTAGGTCAAAATCATGCTCAACAGTTCCCAACTGCTCCTGGGTAAAGCAGGAAAGATTAAAGGAGAGGGGGCATTCCTGTGCCAAGATGCGAAGATCGCCGACCTCCAGCCATTCGGTTCCCCAATGACTGCCGTTTTCCTGAGGCTTGATAAAATGTTCATACACCTCTGCATCGGCGGTATGAACACCCAACTGCTGACTGCGACGGAAATCCACATAGCTTCCACCGGGACCGTAACCGAAGTAGCGGGCCTGACCATTCTTTTCTTTAGGCAAGAACAAGCGAACACCAAAGCGAGGCAGATGCGGCATCAAGGGATCACGCTCTACCTCCATATGCACCCGGATATTCCCCAAAGCATCGATTTTGTAAACAGCAGTAAAGCACAAGGTGCCTTGCAAATAAATACTTCCTGCACTCACCGGAACCGTAACGGTAACACCGTTCTCGCCGGAGCAGACCGTTGTTTCATATGGACGGAAAATAATGCGGTTATAACCAACATTTTCCCATTCGGGACGGATCTTGCGGTCATTGTCGATGGGAGCTCGCCAAATGTTATACTCCATCGGTTTATACAGAAGTTCCTCTTCCCTGCGCACAATGCTGTCAAAAAGACCGCGGCGCTTGGAATAGGTGTAGCAGAAGCCCTCGCCCTTGATGATCACCTCATCGTCATTTTCTGTATAATCCACCGTACCTGCAGCAGGCTGATATTCCTTGGCCACATAGGGTTGCAGCTCCAGCTCATCAAAGCCGAGGCAATAACCATTTTCTGCCCACAAATAGTTTTGCAGCTGCAGGATCGTGAAGCGGATGATGGCATGGCCTACAGGCAGATCTCCCAGCGGAACGCTGAACTCCCTGGTTTCATGAGGCAAAACCTCGGGGAGCTCCACCATACCGCTCTTCAGCAGTTGACCCTCACAATAAACTTCATAGTTTACTTTACAATAAGAAGAAAGCGCGGTGAAATCCAGGTGGTTGGTCACGGTGAAACGGTCGTTGCCCAGCCAGAAAAAGCGGGCGGGGCGCATTACATTTTTATATTCCACAACACCGGGGGAAGGACGGCGATCGGGATAGACCAATCCATCCACACAGAAATTACCGTCATGGGGGAATTCCCCGTGATCGCCGCCGTAAAGAAACCCTTTTTCGGTCTGGATGGCGTGGTCGCACCACTCCCAAACAAAGTTGCCACAATAACCGGGATGGCGATTGGTGCATTGCCAATAATCCTCAAGATCCCCGGGCCCATTCCCCATGGCGTGCGCATATTCACAAAGGATAAACGGCAGGATCTCACCGCTTTGATCAGCATCCGGCACAAAATTGTAATGGGTGCTGCGAAAATCTTTAACCAGATCATCACAAAAATAGAGCTGATCGATCTTTTCGACCGGAGCATACATTCTGGAATACAACTGAAGATCACTGTAATCGGGCTCATAATCGGGCATCACGTTGAGCGTACGTTCATAATGGCGTAAACGTGAAGGATCACGTTCTTTGAAATACGCCAGTTCTGCCTCGGGGCCGCATCCGAAGCCCGCTTCATTACCGGCAGACCAGATGACAACGCAGGGATGGTTTTTATCCCGTTCCACCATCATCACGGCACGGTCGAGAAAACTTTTTTCAAACGTAGGCTCACAGGCCAATAATGCATAGGTATCTGCACCTTTTTCTTTGATGAGCTTTGTACAACCGTGGCTCTCCACGTCAGCTTCATCGATCAGATAAAAACCCAGCCGATCACAAAGGTCATAAAAGATCGGGCAATTAGGATAATGACTTGTGCGGA
>CAYLIT010000219.1:0-3056 GCA_964383835.1 uncultured Eubacteriales bacterium | reverse complement strand
CCATCGAAGCCGCCCGTACCCTCAAAAAGGAGCACATCTACCAGGCGGCGATGCTGGATCCCCACACCGCAAGTGAATTAGACATCGATACCATCAAAAAGATGGTGGACGAGCTGATCGCCGCCCACGGGAATTATCTGCCGGAATATCATTAAGACACACAAAAAAGGCACAGACCGCAGAAAAATAAAAATAGAACAAAGGGACTGTAAAAAACGTGCGTTTTTTACAGTCCCTTTTAATTATTTGGTCTCTACCGTTTCAAAGACCTCGTCCGAGGGGCTGGCTTCGGCGGCCGCCTGGATCTCGGGATCGTAGGAATAGATGGGCTTGATATCCTTGCCCTTGATCTTGCGGTTGATATAGTTGCGGGTGATCTTGAATACCAGGGGACTCATCACCACCACACCGATCAGGTTGGGGAGCATCATCAAGCCGTTGAAGGTATCGGAAAGATCCCAGGCCAGAGAGGAGGTCAGCACGGCACCGAAGATAACGGTGCAGACGTGGATGACCTTAAAGACGACCACCGACTTGGTACCGAAGAGGTATTCCCAGGCCTTGGCACCGTAGTGGGACCAGCCCAGCACGGTAGTAAAGGCAAACAGGAACATGGCGACCGCCACGAACTTCGCGCCGATCCCGCCCCAGGGCAGGATGGTATTGAAGGCGGCACCTACCAGGGTAGCGTCGGTCACACCCTCGGGCATAGCACCGGTGGTGATATTGAAAGCACCGCTGGTGAGGATGACGAGAGCGGTCATGGTGCAGACCACCATCGTATCGGCAAACACCTCGAAGATCCCCCACATCCCCTGCTTGACGGGCTCTTTCACGTTGGAGTTGGAGTGCACCATAACGGAGGAGCCGAGACCGGCCTCGTTGGAGAACACGCCCCGCTTGAAGCCCTGGGTCATCACCTTGCTGATGACCACGCCGATACCGCCGCCGACGAAGGCTTCGGGCTTAAAGGCACCCACAAAAATAGCCTTAAAGGCAGGCAGGATGGCATCGTAGTTGATGGCAACGATGGCGATACCGCCCACTACGTAAGCCACCACCATGAAGGGAACGATCTTTTCGGCAACGTTTGCAATTCTCTTCACACCGCCCAGCACGATGAGAGCGGTAAGGATCATAATGAGAACGCCCAAGAGGACGTTGTAAAGGGAGACGCCCTCAAACACCTCTACGGAAGAGAGGGCAGGAATATCAAAAGCGCTGACCACGTTGGCCACGATCTTGTTGACCTGACCCATGGAGCCGATACCGAAGGCCGCCAGCATGGTGAATACCGAGAAGATAGCGGCAAGCGCCTTACCCAGCCACTTGCAGTTTTTAAGGCCGCCAAGACCGTCCCGCAGGTAGTACATGGCACCGCCGGACCACTCGCCGTCCTTATTCTTGCGGCGGAAATACATACCCAGTACGTTTTCGGAGTAGTTGGTCATCATGCCGAAGAAGGCCGCTACCCACATCCAGAACACGGCACCTGCACCGCCGATGCAGATCGCAGAGGCAACGCCGGCAATGTTACCGGTACCCACCGTGGCAGCCAGAGCGGTACAGAGGGCCTGGAAGGCAGAGATAGAGCCCTTTTCTTTGGTATGGCTAATGACGTCCTTCTTAAAAAGGCTGGCCAGCGTGTGCTTGAACCAGTGGCCGATATGGCTCACCTGGAACACGCCGGTCAGGCAGGTCATCAGAATACCGGTACCGATCAGCAGGATCAGACCGGGCATCCCCCAGACCGCGCTGTTGATCTCGCCGTTAAAGCTTTCTAACCATTTCAAAAATTCCATTTTACAAAAATCCCCTTTCTATTATGGAACAAAAACAGACCGCTCGCCAAAAAGCGAGCGGTCGTACAAAAATCGAAAGATTAAAAAATTCTTTGTCCTTTTGCCTGAGAGTTTCGCTTTTTACGCTTGCCCCTTCGGCACCCAATTGAATGGGATTCTCCAAAGCTCCGTCCCCTTGCAGTCGTCCTGCAAGGATCCACCGGATATTCCGTTTTTAAAAATAATGTGTTTATTTTAGCACAGTAAAACGCAAAAGTCAAGAACTTTTTGAATTATTTTACGAAATTGGCCTGTGCGATATCCAGGCACAGCTCATCCTCTTTCAAGACCTTGAAGATCTTAGCCAGACGGCGGGCGTAGCAAAGGTTCCAGGCCTCGCCGATGGTCTTACTGCACCCGTAGGGCGGGTGGCCGTGGTAGGCGTTCGGGAAGTTGGCCATAAAGTCCAGACTGCAGGAAACGCCCAGCTCCTTTAGGTAGTCGCCCCGGTGGGTGGAATAGCCGCTCTCCAGCTCGTAGCGATCCTCTGCCACCAGCTCCGGCCAGTAGCCCATCACGTTGGCGGTTTCGCTGAAATCCGCGTGTCCCCCGGCAAAGCCGCCCCGCTCGTGGTAGTCCTTCAACACCTGCATATCCTCGTCGGTGAGCATGGGGTATTCCTCCCGATGCTCCAGAAAGTAGGGATAAGGCTCCTTGTTGAGCTGACGCACCCGGTGGGAGGTCAAGAGGGTGGCGTACTTCTTGCGCTTGTAGCCCTGGGAGCGCAGAAAATAATCGAGATAAGCATTATTTCCGCCGTGAGAGGTAACGATCAGGAGCTTGCGAAAACCGTTTCTTGCGATCTCGTCACACAGCTCCTCTAAAATTTTCAGGTTCATTTCGGGACTCAGGGCGATGTGACCCTGGCCAAAGGGACTGTTGGCGGGATCCTCGATGGCGTGGGCAGGGAGCATATCCCCTAACCACATCCCGGTGGGAAAGATCACCACGTCCTCCAATTCCGCTGCTTCTTCCACGCACCGATGTACCTTCATGCTGTCGGTGCCCAGAGGCAGATGGGGACCGTGCTTTTCGGTACACCCGATGGGCAGTACGCACAGCCCGCCCGATTTTTCGATGGCCGCCGCCATCTCGTCAGATCTTAAATATTCCCAGTTCATGGTCGTTCCTTTCTTGCGGTCGTTTTCCCCAATTGAATTGGGGTACTTGACCCATTTTATTTGGGTCACGTTGCTCTCTGCCCCAATTCATTTT
>CAYLIT010000218.1:0-3063 GCA_964383835.1 uncultured Eubacteriales bacterium | reverse complement strand
CCGAAACCGTCTGCACCCCGGTGGCAACCAGGGTAGTGCCGCTGTAGAGATCGCCGTTTGTAACGGTAAGACCTACCATCTCATAAACGATATCCACACTCTCCTTCAACACCTCACCGGTGGTGCTGACCACCTGACCGGCGGCGTTGATCAGTGCGTCGGCCTCCAGCGTGAAGCCGGTGATCTTACCAAAATAGTAACTTCCGTTCAGAATGACCTCGCCGGACTTCAGCACACTGTAGGCATCCGCATTGGCAAGGTTGGCAGAATTGATATAATCCACCCCACCGAACAGATCCCAATTGACGTGACCGCCGGCAAACAACTGCTCGTGGAACATTTCTGCGCCGGGCAGGTTCGTCAGCAGCATACCGAAGGCGATGGGGAGCAGGAGCAGGGGCTCGTACTTCTTGACGATCGCCATATAAGAGAGCACAAAGGCGATGGCGATCATGATCAGGCACTTCCAGTTATCGCCACCGAACATAGCAAAACCGGTCTGCCCTAAAAAATTAGTGATTGCATCCAACATAGAGAACGCCCTCCGGAAGATTATTGCAGTACGCAGAGCACGTCACCGGTGGAAACGCCGGCGCCCTTGGCGACATTGACGCCTGCAACGGTACCGTCACAGGGAGCCATGATCTCGTTTTCCATCTTCATGGCTTCCAGCACGAACAAAACATCACCCTTTTTGACAGCGGCGCCGTTCTGAACGTTCACAGCCAGGATGGTACCGGGCATAGGAGCGGAAACCTGTTCACCACCGGCAGGAGCAGCTGCGGCGGGAGCGGGAGCGGCTGCAGGAGCAGGAGCGGCAGCGGGGGCGGGAGCAGCGGCGGGAGCGGCAGGGACGCCATCCATTACTTCAACAGAAACTTCATAAACAGTACCGTTTACGTTCACTTTATACATTTTCATAGTTTTAATTTCCTTTCTTTATACCTTTTTCAAAGACACGATACGGATCGCGGAAACGTCCGTTCCCAGTTCCTCCGCCAGGCAACAGGCGATGGCGGCTACAAGCTCCCCACGGTTGGGGATCTCAGCAACAGGTGCAGCGGGCGCAGCCGGTGCGACCGGTGCGACAGCTCCGATGGGGGCAACAGCCTCAGCAGGGCCTTCCACCTTCTTTTCAAGAAGGCGAACCACCTTACCCATCATCACACACAGAATTACGATGCAGATCAAACCGACAAAAACGATGCCCATTCCCAAAAGAACGACATCCGAGATCGGCATGGTCCCCTGCACCATCAAGGCTGCATTTGACATACGATTTTCCTCCTTTCCCACCATTGTACCGAAGGAATATTCTAAAATATTCCATATTTCCCATTGTAAGTTATTTTATCACAGCGGTCAAATAATGTCAACGATATTTATTGTTAATAATTGTTGTGATCTTCTTTATTATGCGCTGTCGTTCGGCGGTTATTTATGGATGGCCGAAACGAAAAACCTCAAAACGCCGTTTTAATTTCTATAACAATCGGTAAAACCAATAAAGATGCCCCCGGCTTTCGCCGGGGGCGGGTTATGCTTTTAAATTAAGGGTTATACGTCGGGGGGATAACTCATTTTAAGAAAATAATCCGAAAGATTTCTTTCCTCGGGATATTGCGCATGATCAAAGGGCCAGATCTTGATCTTATAATCGGTGGCCAGCCGTAGCAAAATATGATCGTTCATTTCCTCCAACAACGCTTCGTCGCTGATCTCCCGCGTCGGCCAATAAACCCCGCCGTATTCCGCAAGAATCGCTCTCCCCTCGATGACGGTCTCCTTAATCGTCAGCTCCGGGTATTTATAAGCCGATCGGTCTCCGCGAAAATAGTCCAACAGCTCCGTCAGGTACTCCTCATCATAATTCTGATGATCCTCCGGAAGAGGAATGGGAATTAAATCCGTTAAGTAAAGATCTTTCTTCTGTGAATGCGGATAAATAAAGAGTAAGGTGGGTTGGTCGTTTAAAATCGGGAAATAATCGTAGCCAAGGCTCAAAAGATAAGGCTCGTTCATTTGGTCGGAGTAGACTCCGAAGTTCTCTTGAACATTGATTTGCGTGGGGACAGTTGGACCAGCATAATTCTTTTCCACCGAAAATTTTGTTACAACGGAAGGATTGGCACTTCTTGTGCCAAAGGCACGACCGGCAACAATGCTACAATTAGATTCCTCTAAACGTTTTAAGAATTCTTCGAAGGTACTTGGAAATTCTCGTAAGTCAATTGCCGTATTGTTGGAAATGGACATTTTTAAAAGGTCATCAATCTCATATTCAATGGTTTGATTTTTTGCTTCAGAAAGAACAATTTCCGAATTTTGAGTTTCTTCCTGTACGTTTTCTACAATAGAATCAACCTTTGCAACCTCTTCCGCCATTTCTTGCTTACAGCTATAAAGGCTCAGGGATAACACAACGATCAGCATTAATGAAATATAATTCTTCATATTTTTTCCTCCCTTATACTCCGTCCCATTTTCTCGCAATTCGATATTCATCAATCTCAATTCCCGCGGGAGTGTAAGTACCTTTATTAGTACGGGTTTGGGACATGATAGAAACGGGCGTAGCTACTACTATCCAAGCATAATTGTTATTACTCCATACTAACTTCATATAGGTATGTGTCATTTTTAATGAATGCCCTAGTTCATGGGTAACAACTGCATAAAGTTCTTCGGCGGAGTATCCTGAAAGTCTGTCAAAATCCAACACGATTCTGGAAGAAAACCATTTTTGATTAAGATAATTGCTTGATTCGTTATCATTATAATACTGCGGATTTCCAGCGGATGAACAAATTACAGGAGAGCAATATGCTACAGCTGTTCCAGAGTCAGTGATTGTTCCGGAGACAATGGTTGCAAGACAATTATTGGCAGTATTTGATCCCCCTAACACTACTTGTAGAGATAGATTATAAGCGTTATTCCATCGATTGACACAATTTTGAATTGCAGCAAATGAGATGTAATTGGATAAAGAGGAATCATAATGTACTTTTCGATTAACCGGCGAGGCTGAGCCGCTATATTGTCCAAAAGTTTCATCCCAAT
>CAYLIT010000217.1:0-3097 GCA_964383835.1 uncultured Eubacteriales bacterium | reverse complement strand
TCGGAGGAAATGCTGGATATGCTGTTGGAGTGGATCCAAACCGATCCCCGTGGTGAGGAGTACCGTGACCTGGATTGGTCCAAGGAGTATGACCTGGCCCGCAACGGCGATCCCAACGATACCCAGACTGCACTGTGAGGTAAATAACCATGAAAACCGCTTTGATTACAGGCTCTACCCGCGGAATCGGCAGAGCCATCGCCATCCGCTTGGCGGAGGACGGCTATAAAATTCTGATCCACGGCGCAGGCAATACAGCCCGCGCCGAGGAAACTCAAAAAATCATCGAAGATGCGGGCGGAACCGCCGAAATTCTGATGGCCAACCTCTGCGACCCCGCAGAGACCCAGGCCCTTGGGGAAAAGATCAAAAATGCCGACGTGCTGGTGCTCAACGCATCCCTGCAGTATCGCACCCCCTGGCAGGAGATCACCACCGAGGCCTGCCACGAACAGCTCAACTGCAATTTCGTATCCTCCATGCTGTTGATCCAGGCGGTAGCACCCCACATGAAGGCGCAAAAATGGGGCAGGATCATCACCGTCGGCTCGGTGCAGGAGGCCAAGCCCCATCCCGATATGCTGGTCTATTCCGCATCCAAGGCGGCGCAGACCAACATGATGCAAAGCCTTGCTCTGCAATTGGCGGGAGACGGCATCACCGTCAATAACGTAGCCCCCGGCGTCATCTACACCGACCGTAACGTGGAGGCCCTTTCCGACCCGGTCTATGCCAAAAAAGTAACCGACAGCATCCCCGTCGGTTTTTACGGCGAGCCGAAGGATTGCGCAGGCATTGTATCCCTGCTTTGCTCCGAGGACGGACGGTATATCACCGGTCAAAACATCTTTGTAGACGGCGGAAAAAGTATCCAGTAAAAGGAGGTTTACGACATGAGTGAACGAGCAGAAAAAGTCTTAAAAGCATTCCGTGAAAACAGGGCTTATATGGAAGACCGTGTGCAGAGCGGCATTGAAGCCAACCGCAAGGGCTGGGCCAAGATCCGCGTGGTGGACCAAGAGGGAAATGCGGTAAAAAACGCCTCCCTGAAGATCCGCCAGAAGACCCACGATTTTAAATTCGGCGCCAACATTTTCATGCTGGACGAGCTGGAGACCGCAGAGAAAAACGAACGCTACAAAGAGCAGTTTGCCAGCCTGTTCAATCTGGCGACCCTCCCCTTCTATTGGGCAGATTTAGAGCCGGAGCAGGGTCTCTTGCGTTTTGAAAAGGATAGCCCCAAGCGCTATCGCCGTCCCGCTCCCGAGCTGTGCCTGGACTTCTGCAAAAAGCACGGCATCGAGCCCAAGCTGCATTGCTTAGTCTACGAGCAGTGGTCGCCCCCCTGGTTGCCCATGGACGTGCCGACGGTAAAGCGGCTGTTGAACAAGCGGATCGCCCAAATTGCGGAACGGTATGCAGAGCAGATCCCCACCATGGAGGTCATCAACGAGACCCTGTGCGGCGAAAAGGACCTGCCCGAGCGGCACACCACCCGCTTTTTCCGCGAGCCGGACATTGTGGAATGGAGCTTTGAGCACGCCAGAAGATATCTGCCCACCACGCAATTGATCATCAACGAAGCAACGGGTCATTGCTGGCAAAAAGGCTTTAAGTATAACCGAAGCGCTTATTATATGCAGATCGAGCGGGCGCTGTTAAAGGGTGCCTCCATCGACTCCATCGGTATGCAATTCCACGCCTTCCATAAGCGGGAAGAGGAAGAAGAGATGACAAAGCCGTTGTACGATCCCAAAAACCTCTTCCGTGTGATGGATCAGTATGCCGATTTCGGCAAGCCCCTTCAGATCACCGAGGTAACCATCCCCTCCTACTCCTGGGAACAGGAGGACGAAGAGATCCAGGCAGAACTGCTGACCAACCTTTATAAGATCTGGTTCAGCCACCCCAACATGGAGGCCATCATCTATTGGAATCTGACCGACGGCTATGCGGCTTACGCCAAGCAAGGGGATATGACCTGCGGCGAAAACTACTATCACGGCGGTCTGATGCGCTTTGATATGAGCCCAAAGCCCGCCTTTGCCGCGCTGGATACCTTGATCAATAAAACCTGGCGCACCAATTTAGACACCACCACCGAAAACGGCAAGCTTGAGATGAAGGGCTTCTACGGCACCTACGAGGTGGAGGTCACCGCCGACGGTAAGACTACGACCCAGACCATCCATCTGGAAAAAGATGCGGACAACCGCTTCACCGTCGTTGTGTAACGGAGGATGACCATGATCGACCTGCATTGTCATTCCACCTATTCCGACGGCAGCTTCTCCCCTGCCGAGCTTCTGACCATGGCGGAAAAATTGGGATTAAAGATCTTTTCCGTCACCGATCATAACGCCGTGGGCGCCTATCGGGATCTGAACGACCCCGCCGTACGCAACCTCTTTTCGGGCAAGCTGATCACGGGGGTAGAGCTTTCCGCTTTTATGAACGGTCAGCTGGTGGATATTTTAGGCTACGGGGTAGATCCCGAAAAGATCGCCCCCGCCACCCGAGAAGCCATCGAACGAAACGATCATCACCGGCTGCTGGAGCTGTTTTATCGGGAATACCCCGCCCGGGGCATCCGTCTTCCCCGCCCCATGCAAGAATACACCACCGAGGAATTTCTGAACCCCCGTCGGTTCATCTTTGCCCAGCTGGTCAGCGAGCCGGAAAACCACGCCTTCTTTTTGGATTTCGAGGCCCACACCGATGAACCCCTCACCTACTACCGTCACGAGCTTTATGACGAAAAAAGCCCCCTCTATCTGGATTGCGCCCCCCTCTACCTGACGGTGGAGGAGGCGATCGACGCCATCCATAAGGCAGGCGGCCTTGCCTTTTTGGCACACAGCTTCTGCTACACCGATCAGGTTCACGGTCATCTGGACGAGATCACCGACCGTTACCCCTTCGACGGACTGGAGTGTATCTATCCCCAATTCACCGCGGAGCAGACGGGCGCCATCACCGCCCTTTGCAGGAAAAAGGGTCTTTTGATGAGCGGCGGCAGTGATTTCCACGGCGAGCTGCGCCCCGGCATCGAGCTTGACATCGGCGCGGGAGACTTCCGAGTCCCCGACACCCTCTC
>CAYLIT010000216.1:0-3108 GCA_964383835.1 uncultured Eubacteriales bacterium | reverse complement strand
GCGATAATGCTGATGAAGTACGTGGATGGACACGACGTTCCCATTAACACCGCCATTGCCGATATCAACGGCGACGGAAAGATCAAGGTCTTTGATGTGGTTCGTCTGCTTCAGATCCTTTGCGACGGAATTTAACCCTTATGATCCGCTGCGGCAAAAGCCGCAGCGGATTTCTTTTTATTTTCTCTTTATTTTCATCCGAATATATGGTAAAATATAGGTTGACAAAAATGAAGGAGAAAATATGCTGAAACTATTCAAATACCTCAAACAATACACCCTGCAAAGCATCCTGGGGCCGCTTTTTAAACTGTTAGAAGCAACCCTGGAGCTTTTGGTACCGTTGGCGGTAGCCGCCATCGTAGATGAAGGCATCACCGCCAGTGATCGATCAGCCATCGTAAAATACAGCCTGGTGATGGCGGCCTTCGGTCTGATCGGCTTTATCTTTGCGGTGGTGGCGCAGTATTTTGCCGCCCGGGCGGCGGTGGGCTTTACCGCCAAGGTGCGCTCGGCGCTGTTCCGCCATCTGCAGGGCTTTACCTACACCCAATTGGACCGGCTGGGCGCCTCCACCCTCATCACCCGGATGACCAGCGACATGAACCAGGTGCAATCCGCCCTCAATTTAGGGTTGCGCCTGCTGTTGCGCTCCCCCTTTGTGGTGTTCGGCGCCATGATTATGGCCTTTACCATCGATTTTAAGTCCGCCCTGATCTTTGCCCTCACTATCCCCGTCCTTTCGGTGGTGGTGTTCGGCATCATGCTGATCAGTATTCCTTTATATAAAAAGGTGCAGGCGGCCTTGGATAAGGTACTGGGTAAGACCCGCCAGAACCTTTCGGGTGTACGGGTGGTCCGTGCCTTCTGTAAGGAAGAGGAAGAGATCGAGGAGTTTGACAGCCGCAACGCGGTACTGACCCACACCCAAAAGTTTGTGGGTCGTATCTCGGCCTTGATGAACCCCTTGACCTTTGCCATCATCAACGGCGGCATCATTCTGCTGATCCATACCGGCGCTCTGCAGGTAGAAGCAGGGATCCTGACCCAAGGTATGGTGGTCGCCCTCTATAACTACATGACTCAGATCTTAGTGGAGCTGGTCAAGCTGGCCAGCCTGATCATCAGCATCACCAAGGGCGTAGCCTGCGGCAACCGTATCCAGGCCATCCTGGAGCTCCCTGCCGGGGAGCCTGCCAAAGAGGGCAAGGAATTTGCCGATGCAGAGGGCTCTGCTTTGGCCATGCGGGACGTTAAGTTCCGTTATCACGGCGCCAAAGAGGAATCCATCAACCGTATCACCTTCACCTTGAAGCCCGGCGAGACCTTAGGTGTCATCGGCGGTACCGGCTCGGGTAAATCCACCCTCATCAACCTCATCCCCCGCTTTTATGAAGCCACCGAGGGTACGGTGCTGGTGGGAGGGCGCGACGTCTTATCCTATGAAACCGACACCCTGCGCAACAAGATCGGCATCGTCCCCCAAAAAGCCGTGCTCTTCAAAGGGACTCTGCGGGATAACCTTTTGTGGGGCGATCCCACCGCCACCGAGGAACAGTTGACCGCCGCCATGGAGGCGGCGCAGGCAGGCGAGATCCTGCAGGATAAAGGGCTGGATGCTCCCGTAGAGCAGGGCGGCCGCAACCTTTCGGGCGGTCAGCGTCAGCGGTTGACCATTGCCCGGGCGTTGGTACGCAAGCCGGAAATTCTGATCTTGGACGACAGCGCATCGGCTCTGGACTTTGCCACCGATGCGGCCCTCAGGCGGGCCATTCACGACCTGCCCTGGAAGCCCGCCACGGTCATCGTTTCCCAGCGTACCTCCTCCATCGCCCATGCGGATCAGATTTTGGTGTTGGACGACGGCGAGGCAGTAGGACTTGGCACCCACGACACACTTTTGGAAAGCTGTCCCGTTTACCGTGAGATCTACGATTCCCAGTTTAAAAAGGAGGCGCAGGCATGAAAAAGAACGATCAAAAAAGCGCACTCCGGGGCGTATTACACCGCCTGAAAAAATACAGCGGATGGATCGTGCTTTCCATCCTTTTGGCCACCGTCACGGTGGTGCTCTCCCTCTATATCCCCATTCTGGTGGGTAAGGGCATCGACTTTATCGTCGCTCCCGGCAAGGTGGATTTTGACGCCCTCGCCAAGGTCTTTTGGGAGATCGGCATCGCCGCCGGTGTCACCGCCCTTTTGCAATGGGTGATGAATACCATCAATAATAAGATCACCTACCAGATGATCGAGGACGTACGGCAAGAAGCCATCCGCAAGCTGCAAAAGCTGCCCCTCTCCTATCTGGATCGGCACCCCTCAGGTGATATCGTCAGCCGCATCATTGCGGACGTGGATCAGTTTGCCGACGGTCTGCTCTTAGGCTTCACCCAGCTTTTCACCGGCGTAGTAACCATTCTGGTAACGCTGATCTTTATGCTGACCATCCATCCCGCCATCACCGCCTTGGTGGTGGTACTGACCCCCCTCTCCCTCTTGATGGCACGGTTCATTGCCAACCGCACCTATAATATGTTCAAGCTGCAATCGGAGACCCGGGGCGAGCAGACCGGCTTTATCGATGAAATGCTGGGCAATCAGAAGGTCGTCAAAGCCTTCGGCCGTGAAACCATCACCGCCGACCGCTTCGACGAGATCAACGGCCGGCTGGAAAAGGCATCTTTAAAGGCGACCTTCTTCTCGTCCCTCACCAATCCCTGCACCCGATTCATCAACAGCCTGATCTATGCAGGAGTCGCCCTCTCAGGTGCCTTGGTGGCGCTGGGCGGCGGATTGACGGTAGGCGGTCTCACCAGCTTTTTAAGCTACGCCAACCAGTACACCAAGCCCTTTAACGAAATCTCCGGCGTCATCACCGAACTGCAGAACGCTCTGGCCTGCGCCGGTCGGATCTTTGATCTCACCGACAACGCCCCCGCCTTGACCGAAACCGGTCATGAAGAGCTGCCCGAGGTAAAAGGTCACGTTGCGCTCCATAACGTAGCCTTCTCTTACACCCCCGAGCAAAAGCTGATCGAAGATCTGAACCTGAACGTGAGACCCGGCCAGCGGATCGCCATCGTAGGCCCCACCGGTTGCGGCAAGACC
>CAYLIT010000215.1:0-3136 GCA_964383835.1 uncultured Eubacteriales bacterium | reverse complement strand
TCCACTGGCTCTTGACCTTATGAACGTCGGGGCTGGCGCAACGCTCGCAAACGCCGTTGACCACCTCTTCGTTGGCCAAAACGACCTTACAGCCGGTACACCAGTTTACGTTCATCTCTTTCTTATAAGCCAAGCCCTTTTTGAACAGCTGCAGGAAGATCCACTGGGTCCACTTATAATAGTCGGGATCGGTGGTATTGACCTCACGGCTCCAGTCGAAGGAAAGACCCAAGGACTTCAGCTGGCTCTTGAACCGGGCAATATTATTGGCCGTTACGATAGCCGGATGGATTTTGTTCTTGATGGCAAAGTTTTCGGTAGGCAGACCGAAGGCATCCCAGCCCATGGGATACAGAACGTTATAGCCTTCCATTCTCTTTTTACGGCTGACGATATCGAGAGCCGTGTAGGAACGGGGATGGCCCACGTGCAGACCCTGGCCGGAAGGATAAGGGAATTCTACCAGTGCGTAGAATTTTTCCTTATTCGGATCCATCTCAACTTTATAGCTTTCGTGCTCGTCCCAATACTTCTGCCATTTTTGCTCAATGGCACTATACTCATACTTCATTGCTTTCTTCCCCCTCATGATCGATCAAACTTTCCGGGTCTACCCGGTCTGCATCCGCCCAAAGATGCTCTAATTTGTAAAAATCACGGGCATCCCGGTGGAAAACATGAACAATAAAATAACCGTAGTCCAGCAACACCCAATTGGATGCGGCGGAACCCTCACGATGGAGCGGCATCAAATCCAACTGCTCCTTCAGTTGGTACTCCACCTCATCACCCAACGTACGGATCTGGGTGCCGGAGGAACCGGAGCAGATCACAAAGTAATCTGCCATAACGGTCAGGTCGCCGACGTGCAGGATCTCGATATCCATCGCTTTTCTGCTGTCCAGCGCTTTGACTGCTAACTTAATAGCTTCATCCATTCTTTTCAAGCTCCTTTATTAAATCATCTCTTGCACACGCCGTTTGCGGATGCAGAGATTGTTTTTTACTGTTTAAATAGGTAACGGTGTGCGTGAGCAGCATCAACGTACCTTTTTTCAGGTCTGCCTCCCCTGCCTTGCGCAGTTCTTGAACACCGGGGTAATCCCGGCCGGGCTCGCAGGCGTCGGCAAAGAAGATCAGCATATCAAGAGGACTCATCCCCTGCTTGCCGGTGGTATGACAGCCGATGGCCGAAAGGATCTCTTCGTCCTCGGCCCCCAGTTCGTGACGAGCAAAGTAAGGTGCGGTAAACTGATGCAACACCTGCGGACAGGCAAGATCATCCTGCGTCAGCACGATCCCATGGGTCTGCGCATATTCCAAATGCCACGCTGTAGGATAGCTCTTGGTGCAATCATGCAACAGACCGGCCAAATACGCTTTTTCGGGATCAATGCCGAATTTTGGTGCCAGCACACGGGCATAATCGGCAACCAACATGATATGGCGGGCTCTTTTGAGATCGCACCCCTTGCTGATATGAGCCAAAGCCCGTTCTGCCAGGCCGCCACCTGTGGCACGCAGGTCACTGGAGGCGCATTCCACCGCCTCCATACTACAAAGGATAATTCCTTTACACTTATATTTTTCTTCCAGCAGTTTTTTATGAGCCTCCAACCGGGGATAGTCCCCCGTTTTGCGGGAGCCGACCACCAGAATCAACTGTTGCAACAGTTGTTCGGAGCAGTACCACCGCTCAAAGCTCAAAAACATATCGCTTCCTATCAATAAATATAAGGTATCGTTTGGATATTGCTGTTGCAGTGCGGTTACGGTATCGATGGTATAGCTTCTGCCGCCCCGCTTTTGCTCGATATCTGAAATCTCAAGACCCGGAATGTCCCCAAACCGATCGATCAGGATCGCTTTACGCATCTCAAAAGAAAGGGCCGGGTCGTGATCCTTATGGGGCGGGATATACGCCGGGATGAGAAACACCCGATCAAACTGTTCCTGCTGTAAGGCACAATCCATCAGATGGCGGTGCCCTTTATGGGGCGGGTCGAAGGTCCCGCCGAACAACAGTATTTTTCCCATATTATAACTGAATAATCGGTTTTTCTGCTGGACGGTACAGCACGATTTTGGTGCCGATGACCGTTACCACAATACTGTCCGTAGCGGCAGCGATCTCTTCGGCGGCCTCCCGGCGATCCATCATCGCAGTTTCCAGCACCTTGAACTTGATCAGCTCCCGGGCGGCCAGCGCCGCGTCAACACCCTTAATGAAATTTTCGGTAATGCCTTCCTTGCCCAACTGGAAGATGGTATCCTCCTTGGAGGCAAGGCCGCGCAGCTTGGCGCGTTGCTTACTTGTCAGCTTCAGCATGGTAATACTCCTTTAATTTTTCTGCCAGCTCACGCAGGGCGTTGCCCCGGTGGCTGATCGCATTCTTGGCCTCCCCTTCCATTTCGGCGGTGGTTACGGTGTACCCATCCGGCAAAAAGATAGGATCATAGCCAAAACCGTTGGTTCCACGGGGTACCAGAGTCAGTTGACCGTAGATATACCCTTCGGCAGAGATAACGGTCTCATCGTCCATCACGCAACTGATCGACGAGGTAAAATGGGCCGCACGGTTTTGCTGACCCTCCATATTCTTGAGCAACAGGTACATTCTGCCGGGGTCGTCGTACCCTTCACCGCCGTAGCGGGCAGAATAGATGCCCGGTTCGCCGCCCAAAGCGTCCACACAGATGCCGCTGTCATCGGCAACGGTGGGTAGTTTACAAATATCGTACACCGCCTTGGCCTTAATATAGGCATTTTCGGCAAAGGTGGTACCGGTCTCTTCTGCATCGCAAACGATGTCCATCTCCTTCAAGGAAACACATTCAATTCCTAAGGGGGCAAGGATCTTTTTGAATTCTACCACCTTATGGGGGTTATTGGTAGCGATGACGAACTTCTTTTCCATCAATCGATCACCTTTTTCTGTGCCTTGAAGATCTTGGTACAGCCGCCCTTTGCAAGGCTTAAGAGGGTATCCAACTGTTTTTTGTCAAACTCTTCGCCCTCGGCAGTGCCTTGAATTTCGATAAACCCGCCCAAGGAGGACATGATGACGTTCATATCGGTATCGGCACGGCTATCCTCCTGGTAGCAGAGATCCAGAGAGGGAACGCCGTCCAGGAC
>CAYLIT010000214.1:0-3146 GCA_964383835.1 uncultured Eubacteriales bacterium | reverse complement strand
TTATTAAACCCCGATTTTGTATCAGGCAAAATCGGGGTTTCTCGACAGTCTGAAACCTCCGTGCATTGCACGGAGGTTTATATTTATTTTACTTCTAAAGTAATGGTATGAGAAATCAATCCTTCGGCGGAGCAGGTGACGGTGGCTTGGCCGGGGGTCTCCCCTGCCCGGATACAGCCGACCAGCATACCGCTGAGGGCTTTTTTATCGGGGCGGAGGAAGGTTTCGGTCTCCCGCTGGTCGCCGGCATCAGTGCCGTGGAGGGTGGCGGCGCCTTCCACCGTAAAGGTGAGACGGTTGTTTGCGGAGGGGCAAAGGTTGCCCTCGGCATCCAGGATAGAGGCGGTGATGAAGTTGACGTCCTCACCATCGGCGGTGAGCCCTTCTTTATAGGCGGTCAGCTCGATATGGTGGGGCGCACCGGCGGTGCGGACGGTCTTACGGTCTACCTCTTTGCCGTCCTTGTAAGCAACGGCGGTGATCTCGCCGGGCCGGTACTCCACGTCGTCCCACATCAGGCGGAAGCGCTTGATATGGTTGCCCAATTTTTTGTCACGGGGCAGGTCGGCACATTCTGCGGCGGTGGCGTGGCGGCGCTTGCCTTGGGAAACGCCGTTAACGAACAGCTCCACCTCGTCGTAGTTGGTAAAGATATGGACGGGGACGTTTTCACCCTCCTTGCCGGGCCAGGTCCAATGGGGGAAGATATGGAGGGTGGGGATATCGGTCCAGGTGGCACGGTAGCAATAGTAGCGGTTTTTGGGCAGGCCTGCCAGGTCTACCACCCCGAAATAGGAACTGCGGGAGGGCCACTCGGAATAATAAGGGGTGGGCTCGCCCATATAGTCAAAGCCGGTCCAGATGAATTCGCCCATAACGTAAGGGTAATCCTCTTGGGCGGCCAGTTCATGCTCGGCATAGTAGGCCCAGGGGGTGGCGTGCAGGTCGTAGGCCGAAACGGTCAGGTCCTCCTGCTTGAGTGCCAGGGCATCAATAATGATCTCGGCGGGGAAATGATAGACCCCACGGGTGGAGATACAGGACTCGGTCTCGGCACCCACCAGCTTCATTTCAGGGTATTGCTCGCGGAGCATCTGATAGAGATGGGGCTTATAGTTCAGACCCACCACGTCGCAGAAGTATTGCAGGCGATTCATGGAAACGTCGGAATCGTCGCTGGCCTGGGGGAAGCGGTTCAAGCCGCCCGTAACGGGGCGGGTGGGATCGGCGGCGTGGGTGGCATCGTACAGACGGCGGGCGTAATCCCGACCGCCGCCCTCGGCGGTTTGCTCGCGGATCTCGTTACCGACGGACCACATAATGACCGAGGGGTGGTTGCGGTCACGGCGCACCACGGCGATGAGGTCTTCTACGGCGTGGTCTTTAAAGTGGGCGGCGTAGCCGGTTTTGACCTTGGCAAGCTCCCATTCGTCAAAGAATTCGTCCATGACCAAAATACCCATTTCGTCGCAGAGATCTAAAAGCTCGGGGGCGGGCGGGTTATGGCTGGTACGCCAGGCGTTGACCCCCATCCCCTTCATGATCTCGATCTGACGGCGCAGAGCGGCGGGGGTAACGGCGGCGCCCAAAACGCCCTGATCGTGGTGCATACAAACACCGTTCATTTTAAGATAGCGTCCGTTTAAGAAAAATCCGTCCTTGGTGAATTCGCAGATGCGCACACCGAACCGTACCGTCTGGCTATCTCCCGAAGGAAGGGTGACCTTGGCGGTATAAAGGGCGGGGTTGTCCACGTCCCAAAGGATGGGGTTGTCGATCTCCAAAAGAACCGTATCGCTGTAGGCTTGGTAGGTGGTCACGTTGCCCTTGGGATCGGTGATCTCGGCGGTGAAGGTTTCGGCGCCTGTCATTTCGACCGAAAGATCCATCATGGCACGGAACCGGTCGGCATAGCGCTGACGAACCCAGATGCCGTTATATTTGATATGCTCATTACTTTTGCGAACCAGCCGCAGATTGCGGTAAAGACCGCCGCCGGTATACCAGCGGCCTGCGTGCAGACCCACCTCGGCATAGATGGCGATAAGGTTGTTTTCACCGAATTTGACCACGTCGGTCAATTCCACTTCATAGGAGCCGTAGCCGAAGTGGTAGCCGCCGACCTTAATGCCGTTGCACCAGACCTCGCTTTGCCACATGACACCGTCCAGCTCCAAAAAGACCCGATCGGCGGGCTCGACGGTGACCCATTTACGGTAAACGCCTTTGCCCGGGGTGGGAAGACCGCCGGTGCGACCTATCTGCCAGCCGGGTTTTCGTTGACCGTCCTCGTAGATGGTGCCCCAGCAATGGTCATTCTCGGCGCTGAAATCCCCTTCAATACCCCAATCGTGGGGGACGTGGACCTCTCGCCACCCGCTGTCGTCAAAATCGGGGGAGAAAACGCCTTCGGGCAAGGCTTCGTCTAAGGTGAATTTTTGGAATTTAAAGTTGCTCTTTAAAAACGCGGTGGTTCGTTGCATTTTACACACTCCTTTTCTTCCAATCATTATACCAGCCGGTGGGATTTTGGGCAATCATAAGATATTGCTAAACTATAAGGATATTGCAATTGACCAATTTAAAATAATAAAGAAGAAAGAAAAAATAATAAAATCGGTGGAAATCCGTGCCGTGGCGCGGATTTCTTTATTCTCTGTTATTTATTATTTTAATTCCATTCTGAATGGGGTCGGTTTTGCACAAAAAAGAGAAAGAGCCGCGGCTCTTTCTCTTGATCTTTATTTGGCATAGTCGATGGCTCTGGACTCACGTACCACGTTGACCTTGATCTGGCCGGGATATTCCAGCTCGTTTTCGATCTTCTGGGCAATATCGTGGGAGAGGATGGTAAGCTTATCGTCGCTGATCTTTTCGGGGTTGACGATGATACGGATCTCACGACCGGCCTGGATGGCGAAGGTCTTTTCAACACCCGGGAAGGAGTTGGCGATCTCTTCCAGCTTCTCAAGACGCTTGATATAGTTCTCCAGATTCTCGCGCCGGGCACCGGGACGGGCGGCAGAGATGGCATCGGCGGCCTGGATGATGGCGTCGTAGACCGAGACGGTCTCCACGTCCCCGTGGTGGGCGGCGATGGCATGGACAACGGTTTCGTTTTCCTTATACTTTTTGGCGATATCCAC
>CAYLIT010000213.1:0-3163 GCA_964383835.1 uncultured Eubacteriales bacterium | reverse complement strand
GGATGATTTTTCTCATCCCGTATTTCATTATTTTATAGATAAATAAAATCTCGGTGCTTGTAGCCCTTCCCGTTGACCGGGCACGTAGCGTGTCTCCCATTTCACTTTGCCCTTGCGATCCAAATCGGTGAGCACCTGATAAAAGACCGTTGCCCGCTGGGTACAGTCTGCAGGGTCATAAAGATCTGTCAGGTAAGCACCCAGTCCGATGTCATCAAAGCCATGGGGGGTCTCAAGAATCTCCTCCAACTTTTCGTAAGCCACCTTTATCACCTCGGGAGTGATGGGGGCTACCGTTGCGGGAGGATTCTTATACTTACGGGAGGTAAAGCCGTCCCGATAGATCTTACCGCTGGACATGGTAGGAATCAAGGTAT
Organism: uncultured Eubacteriales bacterium; assembly: GCA_964383835.1. GTDB lineage: Bacteria > Bacillota > Clostridia > Oscillospirales > QAKW01 > QAKW01. The sequence goes on along the minus strand of CAYLIT010000213.1, from coordinate 2,786 downwards.
ACTCCCCTTTGGTATCCTCGGGGAACGCCAAGGGTGCCGAAGCTACGTAAGCACCATGCTCCGCAAAGGCTACGTGACAGGGCATCACCAGGCGGGTATAAGTGATTGCCTCCGGCTCAGAAAGAGAAAGGAGCAGAGAAGCCGCCTCAAGAGGAAACGCCGTATAGGTTTCTTCTATTGCCTGAGCCGTATCCATGCCGTTTGCGATCTTTTTTGCAGTAAACTGACAACGAATATCGGTAGCATGGCAAAAGGTACCGTCGGAAAGCTCTGCGTTGCCGCAGGTAGGGTGGGCGCTTCTGAAAAAGTAGCCATCCGCCTTCAGCTCATCGGCAACTGCTTTGAAATCCAGATCATCCCGAAAGACTCCACGGCAGCCGTTGACCAGCATTGCTTCGCTGATAAACCCGTCTTTTTTACAGATAAAGGGCTGTGCCCATTCATCCAAAGCACCTTCCTTCGGCAGACGTTTTCTGGAAGTCGGAGTGCGGGTGTGAATAATCCCCATGGTACCGGGCAGCTCTGCCGCATTGGTCGTTTCCAGCAAATGTGCGAGATCACCGCACGCAGCGGCATGATAGATCTTGCCTTCGTGGAAGGTGGCAATACCGGTGTAAAAACCGCCGTCCAGCCCCTCCTGCTTACGCATCATTTCAATCAGGATCGGTGCCGCTTCTTTGGTTCCGTTATAGCCAGCGATCATACACATGATAGATTCTCCTTTGGAAATTTTCATTCATTTGTTTTGATTTCATTATAGCACCTTTAATTTAAAAATACTATGACAATTTCCGAAAGAACTTGTATAAAACATAGATTTCAGCTTATCATTGTGCAATGCGAGGTCAAGCGGTCACGTTTCAGCATCTAAAAGGCCCTTCAGATAGCCGATGGCAAAGAGTCGACCCAAGGCATCGTAGCCTTGATTTTCTATGCTCTCCCCTACCAGGGTGGGAACGTGATCCACCCGTACGGGAACGTTCACCCCGCACTGATGATACAGCTTGATCAACGCCGCCATATCCAGCTCGCCGTTATCGTGGAAGGTCTCACGGAAGCAATCAAGATCACCGGTGGTATTGCGGAAATGAACGAAAAAGATCCTGTCTGCCAGCTCGGGGATAATCTTATGAAGCTCCTCCCCCATAATATAATAGTTTGCCTGACACATAGTCACCCCAAGATTAGGGCTGGGGTGAATGTCATAAATAGCCTTGCGGATATTCTCATAACTGCTCATAATACGGCAGACGTTTCCCAATTTTCGCGGAGGATCGTCCGGGTGCAACGCCAGCTTGATGCCGTACTTTTCGCAATGGGGCAATACCGCGTCCAAAAAATAACGGTAGTTTTCCCAAAGCTGTTCTTCGGTGATGGCGGCCTCGGTGGGAGTAAAGTCCTTGATATCAAAGCCGGTTACCCGGGCACCGCCCCGCTCGGGGATATCGTTGCGAGTACGAAGCCAGCCGATATGTGCCATCCAGTTAAAGCAGACGGTGCGGATATCCAACTGATCCATGATAGGAAGCATTTTGATAAACTTTTCAATACTCTCGTCCCGCTTTTCATCACCGGTCTTGATATGATCGTGCAGCTCGTTGGGTAAAGGCTCCAAAACCACCGGCTTGATGCCGAAGGCCATAAAATCATCATAGATCTTCTGCCAATGGGCCTCGTTCGTCAGATCAAAGGAGCCGTCCTCGGGGAAGCGGATGGTGCCGGTGGTCACACCACACTGCCGTGCAATATCCCAGGTCGCATCCTTTGGGTAACGGAAATAATCGTTTAAGATCATATCTTATACCCCACTCAAGGTCAAAAAGCCGCCGTCTACCGGGATGGTCACACCGGTCAGAAAAGCACTGGCTCGATCGTCCAGCAGGAATTTGACGCAACCGCTCATATCCCCCGCCTGGCCGAATTTACCCTGGGGTGTATGATCGATGACGTCCTGCCCACGCTTGGTCAAGCCCTCCTCGGGGCAGCCAAGAACCGTCTTACTGCGCTCGTTGATGATAAAGCCGGGGGCCACCGCATTGATACGGATGCCGGCCTCGGCAAAATAAGCCGCCATGGATTGGGTCAGATTGACCACCGCCGCCTTGCTCATGGCATAAGCAAAATTGCGGGTCAGAGGGCAATAGCTGTTCATGGACGCAAAATTCACCACACTGCCGCTCCCCTGCTTGACCATATAGCGCGCAAAGGCCATGGTAGGATAAAAGGTGCCCATGGTATTCAAAAGAAGAATACTCTCAAAAGTTTCCATGTCCACGTTGAAAAGACCCTTGAAGCCTTCGTGGCGATCATCCTCCAGCTCACGGGGATCAAATTTCACCACGCTGGGAACCGCCTTGTTATTGTTGCCGCCGGCACCGTTGACCAGATAGTCCACGTGACCGAAACGCTCGATCACCTCAGCCGCCAGCTTTTCCACTGCATCCTTATCGGTTACGTCACAGGCATAGCAGTAGCCTTTTTCAATCTCTGCCGCCACCTTTTCTAATTTTTCAAGGGTACGGCCTACTAAAACCACCGTCATTCCCTCGGTGGCCAAGTCCTTAGCCACCTGAGAGCAGATGACACCGCCCGCACCGGTGATAACGGCCACTTTATCATTAAAATACTGATCCATATTCTTTTTCTCCTTATAACGCAGTCTGGGTATCGTTGGGATCACCGTTGCGGGCCAGGTCATACTCCTTGGACCAATCCAGGTCACGGTACTCCACACCACGGGGATCGGTTTGGATCCACTCCAACAGCATATCCAGCATTTCCTCCGA
>CAYLIT010000212.1:0-3189 GCA_964383835.1 uncultured Eubacteriales bacterium | reverse complement strand
ATCTTGTTACCGGCGCTGGTGACGGTATCAGTAAACCACGCATAGGTGGTACCGACCAGCATGGAAATGCAGAGCAGCAAGGAAAGCGCACTTAACAGCAACGCCTTTTTCGTGCTTTTATTATTCATTTTTTTCACCCTTATTCAAATAATAATTAAGTAACAAAAAACGTATCTTCAAGAATTAAGCAAAGTCAATAGCCATGCCACTGAAATACTTTTCAGACATTTCGGTGCGGTTATCCCGAGTGATCTTCTCGCCGTTAATGGTTACGTTACGAACATAGATCACACCGACGGAATGCCCAGAGCTCAAAAGCGTTGCGCCTTCTTCAACGGTGTAATCGGCATTCATCATGATAACGGTAACATTACTCTGATCAGCAGGAACGGTGATCAGGCTTGCGCCGGACTTAACGGTAGCGGTAACGTCGGTCATCATCAAAACACCCTCGGTCTCGGGATCGCCGGTATAGTTAGCGGGATCATACTCGATAAGATCGGTGCTTACGGTACCCAGATCTCCGGTTACGGGATAGGAAATTGCTACGGGGCCTTCGGGAGCCAGATCGCCAGAACTTACGCCGGCGACAACGCCCTCTTCGTCCCAATACTTAGCAAAAGCTTCCTTCGCATTGGTTACGTCAGCAAGATGCTCAGACTGGATGACCTGGCCAACGATGGTGATGTTGAAGCTTTCCATTTCGGCCGCCTGCTCCTTAGTCAGCTCGGTGGGAATAACAACGTCATCAAAGAGCTGCTCGGTGGTAGCACCGGCTTCAAGAACCTCGTTATAGTAATAAACAAATACGAAGGTATCCTTGTTGGTGTAATACTTGTATGCAAGCTCCCACTTGTCGCTTGTTCCGGGCAGGAACTTCTCAACATCAAACCACTCACTTACGGTAGCACCCTTGGGGATCATAGCGTCCTTCAGGATATCAGCCTCGGTAACGGTAACGATCGCTCTCAGATACTGGGGATGAATACCGGTATTGGTAAAGTACGGATCCTTATCCAGAACTTCGCCGGGAAGAATGGACTCGTATTCAATACCCTCGTCGTCCTTGGTCTCCTTACCATAGGTCTCTTCTTCGGTGATCTCACCGTCACCGTCTTTGTCTGCGGTCTCCCACAGGTCGATACCGAACACATCATCGGGATCGGTAGTAGAATCGCCAACGTAAAATTTGTTGGTGATCTGGTCTTCATCAGTGAACCATGCCAAAGTGGTCATGGACAGGATGGCGATCACGCAGATAGCGATAGCCATCAATGTAATTTTTTTCTTGTTCATGTTTCTCTCCTTTTTTGTTTCAATAGATTTGTTGAACATTTTCTCGCACTTCCTCCTTTCTTCAAGACTCACCCAAATTCATCTCCTGCGAAAAGGTACGGAATCAGAGCTGCTTCTCATCCGGAAGGATGCGAAGAATACTTCTAACTCGGTTTTAACAGGAAGACCTGCTCGCATCATATGCTTTTTCTGATCCGGACCGCTCGTTAAAACACCATTCACCCGAACGGAGCCGTCCGTAGATCTTTGGAGCAAACAAACAGGTTTTCGCCCATTCAGGCAGGTTGGGAGTATTCACCCCATCCTACCGGAGCATCGCATTCTATGTAATTCAGGCTGTAGGCTCGCCCTTCGGCGATCAAAGACCATGAAAATTCATGGGCTTTGATCGCCGTCCGACCCTTTGGTCGGACGAACGAGATCATTCTGCCCAAGGATGATTTGCAAAAGCGCTGTCCAGCGCTGCGGTATAGTCGGCAAAGCCCTTTGCCTGTACGCCTTGGGTCACTGCGTATACGTTCAGCTTGCCTGCCGCATTGAAGCCGGTGATCTCGGTACCGTCAGCCAACACAAAGTAGGCGGTATCGTTCACGCCGTCGTTATCGGTATCGTAAACGTTCAGGTCGATGGTCTTATCGATGTAAACGTACTCCAGACTGTTGGGCGTGGTGGCTTCGGGCTCCAATTCCTTGGTATAACGATAACGATATACGTTATAAGGAATGGTTTCGCCGGAAACGGTCACGTCGGTAGCGACCTTGGAGATCTCCCAATCGGCAGATTCGCTGTTCATCAGCTTCAGCACGCCGTTGTCGTCCAGCACCGCGGGAACGGCGATATAGGTCTGCACATAAGCCCCGTTCTTCCCGTCGTTGGTCACATTGACCATCTTTTTAATATAATTATCAGTAGAAACGGTGGGATCCTCCCCTACTACGGGCAGAAGCTGGGACTCCTGAACGAAATCCTCGTTCTGAATAATGTCGATGCTGCCGACGGTAAAGACGTTGGTCGCTTCATCGGTATCCATGAACCAAGCCAAGGATCCGCCGACCATTGCGATCGCCAGAACGGCGATGACCAAAGATAAAGCTAAGATCTTCTTTTTCACGTTACGCTCTCCTTTTATTCTTCATAATCCCCACAGGGGGTAAAATCACTTTCGAAATGGAACTCGTGCCTACGGCACACGGGGTGCGGCAGATCCACGTCGGTCCAATAATGCTTACAGCCCTTACAGCTCTTGGAAGCCGCTTGCGGTCTGGCGGAATAGGTACCTACCGCCTTTTCGGGCTCTTCTTCCTTCTTCTTTTTACCGGTCATATCCGGCAAAAAGACCAGAATGATCAGCAAAATACCTACGCCGATAGCGATATAGGTTCCCGGCGGATTCTGAACGAAATCGGAAACGTAGCCCAGAAGCGGGATGCTGAACTGCGGCACACCGATCACGTTCTTGAAATGCACCGGTGCGGAATCCTCGGTCTCGTTGGCGTCACCCTTGGTATAGAAATGCTGGTTTTCAGCATCGATCCGTACCACCCGGTGAGTAGCCACGACCAGATCCTCGTTCAAAACAAAGGTGATAGGATCCCCCACCTGAATGGTGTTAACGTCCACGTCCTTCACGTACAACAGATCGCCCACGCTGTATTCCGGCTCCATACTGCCGGAAATAACGGTGAATACCTGATACCCCAGCAAGCGGGAGCCCATCAAAAAGACGGCGCACAGCACGATCAGCACCACGAGTACCGTCGATACGATATTCCATATTTTCCTTAATGTATTACTCATAACGTTAACTCTCCTTCATTGCCTTTCGGCAATCAAAACCCACATCCGCAGATATAGGCTTTGATTGCCGCCTATCCCCACGAGGGGGATAGGACG
>CAYLIT010000211.1:0-3194 GCA_964383835.1 uncultured Eubacteriales bacterium | reverse complement strand
ATACAGAAAAACCACTGTTTTCTCCTTCTAAAAACAGTGGTTTTTTGACAGTCTGTAAAAATACGGAAAAGCTTGGGCTTTTCCGTATTTTTTATTTCTTTTCTGCGTTACGGTATTGTCCCGGAGTGAGTCCGGTGGCCTTTTTGAATTGGCTTGAAAAATATTGCGGGGTATCATAGCAAAGAAGGGTAGATACCTCCGCTACGGTATATTCCTGGTTGCGTAACAGCTTTTTTGCTTGGTTGATTTTGAGGGAGCGGTAATATTGGGTGATGGTCTGACCGGTGGCCTCTTTGAAGATCTCGGAAAGGTAGGTCTTGCCGTAGTGCATCGTCTCGCACAGTTCCGGAATGGAGAGGGTGCCGTAGATATGGTTGTGAAGATACAGAATGATCTCACCGGGGAGATCGGCCGGCGGGGAAGTGACCGGTTGATCCTCCAGGCGGCGGTAGAGCAGGATCAAAAGCTGTTCTAAATAAAGACGGATCAGTTGATTGCCGCCCGGCGGCGCATCGGGCAGGGGAGGGAGCCCCCGGCGAAGCGTATCATAGCAGGTGGTGGCCTCCTGGATCATGCCGGAGATCAAACTTCTCAATTTGGGCGGCAGGGGGATCCTCAGATCCCGGAACCGCTCCATAGCAGGGGAATGGGTAGTGAAGGTGATGATAAAAACGTGCCCCTTTTCTTTGCCGTTGCCCTCGGCCTTATGAAAAACGTCCGGCGCGTGAAAGATCAGCTCGCCGGCCTTGGCATCCCAATCGGTCTCACCGTTTTGAGCATGGATCACCCCGTCGTCCACGTAGACCAGCTCCCAAAAGGGGTGGCTTTCGCCGCGCCACTTCCGTTCCGGCTCCATTTCTTGGTAAAAAACCGTGATCAGATCCTGTATCCGCACCAGCGGTTTAGAGGGTTGGTATAGATAGGCCATCGATTCACCTCGGATAAAATCATAACTTTTGCGAACAAAATCGTATTTTCTTTGGGGTGGGTTTATTGTATCATGGATTTATAAAAACCGCAAGGAGGATTTTTATCATGCTGAAGGTTGGTATTTTAGGCTACGGCGGTATCGCCCGCTCCCACCGTAAGGGCTACGAGCAGATCGCTGAGCTGGGCGCTCCCGTGGAGCTGGTGGCTCTTTGTGATATCGATCCCGCCAGATTTGAGCAAGAGATTGCCATCAATATTGAAGGTGACGAAAAAAAGGATGCAAAGGTCTACCGCACCTATACGGATCTGGAGGACATGCTGGCGGGTGAGCAATTGGATATCATTGATATCTGCCTGCCCACCTATCTTCACTGTGAATATGCCTGCAAGCTGCTGAAGCGGGGCTATCACGTACAGTGCGAAAAGCCCATGGGGATGAACGAAGAGGAATGCAAAAAGATGATGACAGCCGCCGAAGAAAGCGGCAAAAAGCTGATGATCGGCATGTGCCTGCGGTTTAATGCCCTCTATGAAAAGCTGAAAGAGCTCATCGAAAGCGGCGAATACGGCAAGGTAGAGAGTATCTATATGGAGCGCTTGAGCCCGATGCCTCGCTGGGGCTTTGACGGCTGGTATCACGATTATAACCGTTCCGGCGGTGTTATTATGGATCTGCAGATCCACGATGTCGATATGCTGCGGTATCTGTTCGGTGAGCCTAAGGCGGTCAGCGCCGTGACCAACAATGCCCGTACCCGGAGCACTACCGTTCACAGCCGCTTCTTCTATGACGATATGCCGGTGACTGCCATCGGCGATTGGGGGCAGTCCAAGACCAAGAAATTCAAATTCTATTCCCGCTTCAATATGGAAAAGGCCACTGTTGAAATCGGCGGTAACACCATCAAGATCTTCCCCGATGAGGGCGAACCCATCGAGCTGGAGATCGAGATCATGCCCAACCACATGGGTGCTGAGAGCTGGTTTTTCGCCCGCACCATCCTGGGCGAGATCGAGAACACCAAGAACAGACCCGAGGATGCCATGGGCACTGTTCGTCTGGTCAAAAAACTGGTTGAGAGCGCCGATAACGGCGGAAAAATTCTGGAGGTATAACGAATGAAAATCGGAGCAATGATCCGGGTGCGCCCGGAAACGGATCTGCGTGCAGAGATTATTAAAGTAAAAGAAATGGGTCTGCAAAGCTTTCAGTTGAGCATTTGGGATCCTGCGCTGTATACGGATGAAAATGCCGCTATTATCAAGGCTGCTATGGACGAAACCGGTATCGAGATGTCCACCCTTTGGGCGGGCTATGCCGGCCCGGTGGAATGGAACTTCACCTACGGCCCCCTCACCATCGGTCTGGTGCCCCCTGCATACCGTGGCTTACGGGAGAAGGAGCTGCTGATGGGCTCTGAATTTGCTATGAAGATCGGTGTCAATCAGATCGCCACCCACGTGGGCTTTCTGCCCGAAAATTACTATGATCCCGACTTCCGTGGTACCGTAGGTACCCTGCGTAAGATCTGCAAGATCATGCAGGACCGGGGGCAGTATTTCCTGTTGGAAACCGGTCAGGAAACCCCCGTCACCGTTCTGCGCACCATCGAAGAGATCGGACTGGAGAACGTGGGCATCAACTTCGATACCGCCAACCTGATCCTGTACGGCAAGGGCAATGCCGCCGATGCAGTGCTGGTGTTCGGTAAGTATATCCGTGACCTGCATATCAAGGACGGTTTTTATCCCACCGACGGCATGCACCTCGGCAAAGAGGTTGCCGCAGGCGAGGGTCTTGCCAACTTCCCGCTGGTGCTCAAGCGCCTCAAGGAGGCCGGCTACGAAGGCCCCTACACCATCGAGCGTGAGATCAAGGGCGAAAAGCAGGTGGAGGATATCATCCGTGCCCGCGATCTGCTTTTGGAAATCGAAAAAACTTTATAAGACTGTCGAAAAAGGCACCGACCGCAGAAAAATGAGAAAAATTAACGGTTACTGCCAACAGTTAAAGCATAACAGAGAAAAAGTTGTTACTCTTTTTCTCTGTTTTCCTTTATAAGGAAAAAATCCGCATTGTGATGCGGATTTTGATTGAGATTTTTCTGCTTTCCGTCGAAACGCCCTCTCGCAGTATCGCATACAACTTCGGGGCGTTTCGACGAAATCGGTACTCTTTTTGGACAGTCTAAAATTAAAATACGGAAATGCCTTCTGTTAGTGTTCATAGGGACATTTTCTGACAGTATGTAGGTGCGGTAAAG
>CAYLIT010000210.1:0-3238 GCA_964383835.1 uncultured Eubacteriales bacterium | reverse complement strand
GCGCCGTCGGTAATAAGATGGTGGGCGCCAAAGTCAACGGTAAGATCGTAGGCCTGGAGTATAAGCCTCAAAACGGCGAGATCATCGAGGTACTAACAACCTCCTCTGCCAACCACGGTCCTTCCAGAGACTGGTTGAAGATCGTCAAGACCAGCGTTGCAAAGAATAAGATCCGCCATTGGATCAAAAACGAGCGTCGTGACGAAAATATTGCAACCGGAATGGAAGAACTTGAAAAGGTTCTGCGCCGTAGCGGCATCCGCCTTTCCAGGGATGAGCGGGATGAGGTGCTCAAGACGATCTCCGACAATCTGCACTTCAATTCCATCGAGGATATGTACGCAGCGTTAGGTTATGGCGGCGTTCCCGTTGCCAAGATCGAGCGGCGGATCCGCGCTCATTGCGAACAGCTCGCCCGGGAGAATCGTCCAGTTAAGATGGTTTCCGTAACCAAGCCGAAGGCCAGCGCCGGCGGTGTGGTGGTAGAGGGCATTGATAACTGCCTGATCAAGTTTGCCAAATGCTGTAATCCTCTGCCCGGCGATTATATCTGCGGCTTTATCACCAAGGGCTACGGCGTTTCCATTCATAAGACCGATTGCCCAAATGCCCGTCGCGGCATGGAGGATGAGGCTGAGCGTTGGTTGGCTGCTCGCTGGAATACCACCGAGAATAACAGCTTTACCACCACGCTGATGATCCACGTAAAGGACTCCATCGGTGTTATGGCAAATCTGACCCGCATTTTTGCGGATATGAAGGTGAATATCCGCAGTATCGTGACCCGTGAAGAGGATGTGGGGGTTTCGATGGTAGCCATTGGTATCGAGGTCAAGAGCTTGGATCACCTCAACTATATCGCCTCAAGGATCCGTAAGGACCCGGATGTGATTGATGTTCAAAGAGCAAATCAATAGGAGCAGAAATGAGAGCAATTTGTACTGTAGTTAAAAATGCATGCCTGCGTGTAGACGGGCGGGAGATCTCCCGGATCGAGAAGGGACTTTTGGTTTTCTGCGGTTTTTCTGCGCAGGATAATAAAGAGAATATCGAAAAGGCACTCAAAAAGGTGGCCGGCCTTCGGGTAATGGACGATCCCGATGGGAAGCTGAACTGTTCCCTGGCCGACGTGGGTGGAGAGATGCTGTTTGTATCGAACTTTACCCTCTACGGCGATGTCCGTAAGGGCTTTCGCCCCTCCTTTGTTGAGAGCATGAAGTATGACGAGGCGGAAGAACTGTATCAATACGCATTGGATCGGTTGCATACCGAGTATGGCGTAAAGGTGCAGGGCGGTGTCTTTGGCGGTGATATGAAGATCGAGGCATTGCACGACGGTCCCATCAATATCATCGTTGATAGCGAGGAGCTGTAATGAGGCTTCTGTGCTTTGAAGCCGGGCTGATGCGGAGCAATAACTATCTGCTGATTAATGAAGATCTGGGCGAGGCGTTGCTCATTGATTGCGGCGGTACCGGCGAAGAGGTCGTACTGGCCGCCGGGCAGAACGGCGTTCGCATTGCGGCGGTTTTACTGACTCACGGTCATGCGGATCATATCGAAGGCGTCGAACGGGTGGTCAAGCAGTTTTGCTGCCCCGCCTATCTGCATCGATTTGATGCGCAATATCCCAAACGCCCGGAGTGCAATCTTTCCTCGCGGATCTATATGAGGCAACTCAGTTATGAGATCGATCCCGTAGCGGTGGAAGACGGAACTGTTCTCGAAGAAGCCGGTATATTCGTGGAGGTGATCCATACCCCGGGTCATACCCAAGGGAGTGTGTGCTACCGGGTGGGGGATCTGCTTTTTACAGGCGATACCCTGTTCCGTGATTCGGTGGGCGGCGACTTTCCGCCGTTCGGCAACCTGGAAACCGAGATCGAATCCATTCGGACTCGTCTGTTTACGATTGGTGAGGATCTTGTTTGTTACCCGGGTCACGGGGCACAAACGACCCTTGCTTATGAAATGAAAAATAATATGTATTGCAGGATGTAACATGGAGATCAAGATTAGCGGCCACGAATTTGAATATGACGTAACGGGGATGTCCTTGCTGTTCTTTCCCGGTGAGCCGGTAGTCTTTTTGAAACGGCCCACAGGGAAGACCTGGCTTTCTTCCCGGGTGGTGGAGAGTAAACGGGGGCTTTGCGCCAAAGCGACCTTCCGTTATGACGGCAAAAAGTTGGAGAGCGTGAAATATATCCAAACAGATGATAAAGAAGGCAGGCTTGCGGCGGTAAAATATTGCATCTATCAGGTGTTTCGCCGTGCCACCGGAATTTGCCCTCCCTGGGGGATTCTGACTGGCATCAAGCCCACCGGCATCTATCGCCGTCTGTTGGAGGAAAAAGGCTACGGCGGTACCCGGGAGTATCTTCTGAACGAATACTGTATGCAACCTGAGAAGATTCCTCTGCTGCATCAGATCTGTAAGGTGATGGAAACCGTTGAAACGGACGCCCGCAAAGAGGCAAGTCTTTATGTTTCGATTCCTTTTTGCCCGTCCCGGTGCACCTACTGCTCCTTTATCAGCGTTGCGGCCGAAAAAAGCAATCGACTGATCGAACAATATCTGCAGTTTCTTTCGGTGGAGATCGGCGATAAATGTGCTGTACTTCGAAAGCACGGTCTGAAAGTGAGATCGGTCTATGTGGGCGGCGGTACGCCGGGCATCCTGACGACCCGGCAGATGCAAGTCTTGCTGGAAACCGTGGTAAATCATGTGGGCTGCGATCTGGAAGAATTCACTTATGAGCTTGGGCGCCCCGATACGGTGACCCGTGAAAAACTGGAGCTTTTGAAGAGAATGGGCGTCACCCGTATTTGCATTAATACCCAGACCACCAATGATGAAGTGCTCTCGGCCATCGGCCGCCGGCACACGAGGGCGCAGTATCTGGATGCGGTGTCCTTGACAAAGCGGTTGAATTTTGATAGCATTAACACCGATTTGATCGCCGGTCTGCCCGGCGAGAGCGAAGAATCCTTTGCCCGTTCGCTGGAGGATGTCCTGAAGGCGGGGGTGGACAATGTAACCATCCACACCCTTGCCATTAAGCGATCCTCCCGTCTGCACGGCACAGGTGAATATTTTGATCCTGCCAACGACCATGTTCAACGGATGCTGGATCGGGCCTATAAGCGGCTTTTGGATGCAGGCTTTGTGCCCTACTATATGTACCGGCAGAAAAACACCGTTTCCAACGGCGAAAATGTCGGCTTTTCCCGCCCC
>CAYLIT010000209.1:0-3325 GCA_964383835.1 uncultured Eubacteriales bacterium | reverse complement strand
TTTCTTCTATTATACCAGAAATGGGGGTGTTTGTATAGTTTTTTGACAGTCTGAGCGGTCTTATAAAGACCGCTTTTAACTTGTCCTATTTCTCGTTGATAATCGTTCCGCTCATGAGTTGAAAACTGGAAAGAATTTGCAATTCGATGCGGTGTTTCTTGGCCAATTCTACACTTCTTTGTTGCAAAACCCCAGATCCTGCATCACACAGTGCGAGCATTTCATCATAACTGATGTGCGCCAATTTTTTTGCCTGCGGATTCTTTCGCGGATCGCTTGTGTAGATGCCATCAACATCTTTATAGATCCTGCATGAATCAGCGTTAAGCGCCGCCGCAAGCGCTACAGCAGAGGTATCAGAGCCGCCACGCCCCAATGTTGTGATTGCGCCGTCTTTATCGACGCCCTGAAAACCAGTGACAATCACAGCTTTTCCGTTGCTAAGATGTTGAGCGATCGTTCCGGGGTCAATATGCTCGATCAACGCATCGCCAAAATAACTGTTTGTAATGATCTTTGCCTGCATCCCGTTCAAAGAAACTGCTGGAATGCCTAACTCATTTAATGCAATCGCCAATAAGGCGGCAGATGCTTGCTCTCCGGTAGCCAATAGTGCGTCCAGCTCGCGCGGCGCAGGGTGCTCGCTGATTTCCTGCGCCTTTGCCAAAAGATGATCTGTGGTATCCCCTTGTGCAGATACGACTGTTACGACCTGATTGCCTTCTGCCGTCCTTCGAGCAATAATGTTGGCAACATTATAAATACAAATTCGGTCGGCAACGGAGGTACCGCCGAATTTTTGGACGATCAGTCCCATGGTACCCTCCTATAATACAGAATTCTTTTGACGACCTAATGTATTATATTATTATCCCCGTTCTTTTGCCACGGGTTTCACGCTTAAAACGCCGTTTAATTGCTCCATCTGCCGCAGTAAATACTCTAATTCGATATTTAAATTCAGCATATTAAAAGAGATGGAAACCGGCGCAATTCCGTTCATTGGAACACTTTGATTGATGGTAAGAATGCTGGCGCCGGCCGAAGAGATCAATGTTAATACTCTCGAAAGTGCGCCCACCTCATCGGACAGATATAAAATGATCGTGATGATGTTTTGTTTGTCTTTTTCCACGAATACATGGACGCTGTCTTTGTATTTATAAAAAACACTTCTGGAAATGTTGACGGCTTTTGTTGCTTCGTTTATGGTTTTACATTGACCGGTCTGTAATAGCCGTTTTGCTTCGATCACTTTAGAAAAAACCTCGGGCAAAACGCTTTTATTAATTAAATAATATTCTTGGCTCATTATTCAAAAATCCTTTCAAGGAAACCATTTGTCTTTTTGGTAAGAACAATATACCATGAAACATTAAGAAAAGCAAGAATTTAATTAAATTTGAAAATAATCTTTATTTTTGGCAAATGTCTATGCTATAATATTATTGGTTACTATATATTTAAAGCATAGGGAGCAACACAGATGTTATCAAAACGCGATTATATAAAATTGCATTTTTTAATTCAGGTAGCTTTTATCGCCGTTTTTGTTTTTTTGGCTTATCTTGCTTTTCGCTATGTTTTCGGCGCGATTGCTCCGTTTATTATCGCTTTTATTGCCGCTTCTATGGCGGAACCTTTGGTAAAGCTGATGGTTAATAAGCTGAAGTTTCCCCGCGGTATCGCAAGCTCAATAAGCGTGATCCTTCTTTTGGTTGCCGTATTGGTGATCGGTGCTTTTCTTTCGACCACCATTTGGTCGGAAGTAAAAACATTGATCTCTGCGATCCCTGCGCAGCTTCGTTCGTTTATTACCTATCTAAAAGGGACTTTAAAAGACGGAACCGGCATTTTTGCAATGATTCCAGACAGTGTATTGGAAAAAACACTAGATTATGTATCGAACTATGACTACTCTTCCCTGCTTACCGGTTCTCTTGGCAGCTTGGTTTTGGGCTATGCTGGTAATGTTGTGACTTACATCCCGAATATTCTTGTGTTTTTGATCGTCACGATCGTTTCAAGCGTATTTATGTCCATTTCCTTCCCTACTGTTAAACGTTTCTGCCTGGCGCAATTTCGTCCGGAACAGCAGGAACTGCTGATCGAGATCAAACGCAGTTTGTTTACGACTGTAGGAAAGTATCTTCGTTCCTATCTCCTGCTGATGCTGATCACCTTTGTGGAACTTTTGGTGTTTTTCTTGATTTTTGGCTTCAAGCCAGCCCTTCCCTTGGCATTCCTGATCGCAATCGTTGATATTTTGCCCGTACTGGGCGTTGGAACGGTTCTCATTCCCTGGGCCGCGTTCTGCTTATTGAGCGGTGAGCCATGGACTGCACTGATCTTGGCTTGTATGTATATTGTGATCACCATCGTGCGTCAGATCCTGGAACCCAAGGTGATCGGCGATCATGTTGGAATGCTGCCGATCCTGACTCTGTTCTGCATTTGGGTTGGTCTGAAATTGTTTGGTTTCGGCGGTATGTTCCTCATCCCCATCACGGTCGTGATCTTAAAGAATTTACACGAAAGCGGCAAGCTTCACCTGTGGAAGGATGCCCCTAAAGGAGAAAAAAATGGAAATTCATGAACTGAAGGAAAAATTTTGTAGCCTGTATCGCTCTGTCGTTAAGCGCGAGGGTGCCGAAGAGCTATTGGAATATCTTTGCGGTAGTGGTTCGGATTTCTTTATCGCACCTGCCAGCACTCGATTTCACGGAAATTATCCCGGCGGCTTGTGTGAGCATAGCTTAAACGTTTATCAATGTTTGTGCGAATATCTGAACCGACCCTATACCAAAAAGTTGTTTCAAAACGAATACAGCAAAGAAACAATCGCGATTGTTTCTTTGCTTCACGACATCTGCAAGATTAATGTTTACAAGACCTCTATGCGAAATGTCAAGAATGATGCCGGCGTTTGGGAAAAAGTTCCCTATTATGAATTCGACGACAATCTTCCCTACGGTCATGGTGAAAAGAGCGTTTATATCGTGGGTGGATTTATGCGTCTCACTCGCGAAGAAGCTTTTGCAATTCGTTATCACATGGGATTTTCGGAGGAAAAAGATATTCGCAACTGCTCAAAAGCATTTGAAATGTATCCCCTTGCTTTTGCATTAGCAACTGCCGATATGGAAGCTTCTCTTTACCTGGAAGAAAAAAGATGAAAACAACCCCTACTAATAGGGGGTTAGACTATCAAAAACCACTGTTTCCCTTTCTAAAAACAGTGGTTTTTGATAGTCTGAAAAAATTCGAAAGCAAATGAGCGGGGTTGCTAAGGACAGTTATGTTTTATAGGAACGCTGAGCATTGC
>CAYLIT010000208.1:0-3372 GCA_964383835.1 uncultured Eubacteriales bacterium | reverse complement strand
GTATTCATTTGCTGGAAAAAGCAAAAAAATATCGTTTCCTTTTTGAAGAACTTGTAAAAAGGGACTTTAAAAAGAAGTATAAGCGTACAGTTTTAGGTGTATTATGGAGCATCCTGGCCCCCTTGCTGAATGTACTGATCCTGATGCTGGTATTTACCAAATTCTTTGGGAGAGGGCAGGAGCATTTTATTATTTATATTTTCAGCGGTACGTTGTTGATGTCGTTTTATACCGAAACGACCCAAGGATGTATGCGCGCTTTGATGGCGAATTCTTCGATCTTCACGAAGATCAATGTACCGAAGTATTTGTTTTTGCTTTCTAAGGCGTTTCAATCCTTCATTAACTTTCTGTTGACTTTTGTGTTATTTTTGATCTTTTGCCTGTTCGATGGGATCAAATTTGGATTTCATACCCTTTCCTTGCTTTACCCGATTTTTTGGTCGTTGGTATTCTGCTTTGGTGTTGGTATGATCCTTTCGGCGTTGTTCGTATTTTTTCGCGATGTGGAGTACCTTTACGGGGTTTTTCTCACACTCTTAAATTACGTTTCGGCAATTTTCTATCCCACGTCGATCTTGGGTAAATACGAATTCCTGTTCCATCTCAACCCGTTATATGTTTATATCGATTATTTCCGCACGGTGACCATCGAGGGCATCGTTCCATCCTTGCCGCTGCATATTCTTTGTGCGGTGTATGCACTGATCTTTTTAGGGATCGGCTGTCTGATCTATAAAAAATGTAACCACGAATTCTTATATTATGTTTGATAGAAGGTGAAGCAATGGCGGTAGTAGAATGCAAAAACGTTTCAATTCGTTATAAAACCGGCGATATCCAATCTATTGGTCTTAAGGACTATGTGATCGCCAAGCTTACCGGCAAGTTCACCGTCAATGAATTTTGGGCTGATCGGGATGTGACCTTCTCGCTGGAAAAAGGGGATATGCTCGGTATTGTTGGAACAAACGGTGCCGGTAAATCCACCTTGTTGAAGGCGGTGACCGGCATTATGATCCCTACCAAGGGAACTGTGAAGACCAACGGAAACATCGCCGCGCTTCTGGAACTGGCCTCTGGATTTGACCCGGAGCTGACTGTAAAGGAAAATACCTATCTCCGCGGCGCATTGTTGGGCTATACCCGCGAATTTATTGAAAATAAGTATGATGAGATCATTGCCTTTGCTGAACTTGAAGATTTTCAGAATCACATGTTCAAGCAGCTCTCCAGCGGCATGAAAAGCCGCCTGGCTTTTTCCATTGCATGCCTGGTAGAGCCGGACATTTTGATTTTGGATGAGGTTCTCAGCGTGGGCGATGAGGGCTTTAAGGATAAAAGCGCCAATCGCATCAAGCAGATCCTTTCCAATGGTGTGACCGGCATTCTGGTGTCGCATTCCGTTCAGCAGGTTCGTGATCTTTGCAATAAAGCATTGTGGTTGGATCACGGTAAACAGATCGCATTCGGTTCTTCCTATGAGATCTGTAACGCTTACAGTGCTTATGTTTTTTCACCCAAGGAGAAAAAGCGTCTCCCCACCTGCGAAGAAGAGGTCAAAGCCAATTCTAAACTCTTTATCGAAGCCTGGCGTTTAGGAGTCAAAGAACGCGCGGCAAAGAAAAATCCGCCCGGTGAAACCGAGACGGCTCGCCTGCAAAGGCTGATGAATATCGTTGAAAATATGTCTGACGAAGACAGAAAAAATATAATGAGGTGAATGCTATGAAAGGTATTATACTGGCCGGCGGTTCCGGCACCCGCTTATACCCTTTGACTCGCGTAACATCCAAGCAGCTGCTCCCCATTTACGATAAACCGATGATCTACTATCCCTTATCCACGCTGATGCTGGCCGGGATCCGGGACATTCTGATCATTTCTACCCCGGTCGATACTCCGCGTTTCGAGGAACTTTTAGGCGATGGACACCAATTCGGCGTTAATCTTTCTTATGCGGTTCAGGAGAGTCCGGACGGTCTTGCTCAGGCCTTCTTGATCGGTGAAGAGTTTATCGGCGACGAGCCCTGTGCAATGGTATTAGGTGATAATATTTTTTACGGCGGTTATTTCACCAAGCATCTTGCCGAAGCGGTTCAGAATGCAGAAAACGGGTACGCTACGATCTTTGGATACTATGTGACCGATCCCGAGCGGTTCGGCATCGTAGAATTTGACGATAACCTGAAGGTTCTTTCACTGGAAGAGAAGCCGCAGGAACCGAAATCTAATTATTGCATTACCGGCCTTTATTTCTATGATAAACGCGTGGTCGAGATGGCGAAAAAGGTTAAACCCTCCGCAAGAGGTGAATTGGAGATCACTGATCTGAATAAGCTGTATCTGGAAGATGATCATCTGAAGGTTCAGATTCTTGGCCGTGGTTTTGCCTGGATGGATACTGGAACTCGCGATAGCTTAATGGATGCCGCCACCTTCGTGCAGACGGTACAAAACCGTCAGGGCGTAGTTATTTCTGCTCCCGAAGAGATTGCCTATCATTTAAAATGGATCGATAGAAAGCAACTTCTGGAATCCGCCGAACTTTACGGAAAGTCCCCTTATGGTGAGCATCTGCGCCGTGTGGCGATGGATAAATTACGTCGTTTCTAAAAGAAAACAAGAGAGGTATAGAATATGACTATTATTGTGACCGGCGGCGCCGGTTTTATCGGTTCTAACTTTGTGTTTCATATGTTGAAAAAGTATCCGGATTATCGGATCGTTTGCGTGGACAAGCTGACCTATGCCGGTAACCTTTCCACCCTTGCGCCGGTGACGGATAACCCGAATTTCCGCTTTGTAAAACTGGATATCTGCGATCGGGAAGGGATCTATGACCTGTTCGAAGAAGAACACCCTGATATCGTGGTCAACTTTGCAGCAGAAAGCCATGTGGATCGCTCCATCGAGGATCCCGGCATTTTTCTACAGACCAACATTATGGGTACTGCTGTACTGATGGATGCTTGTCGTAAATACGGTATCGTCCGTTATCATCAGGTTTCTACTGACGAGGTGTACGGAGACCTGCCCTTGGATCGCCCCGATCTTTTCTTTACTGAAGAGACCCCGATCCATACCAGCAGCCCCTACAGCAGTTCGAAGGCCGGCGCCGATCTTTTGGTATTGGCTTATCATCGCACTTTCCAACTCCCCGTTACCATCAGCCGTTGTTCCAATAACTATGGTCCGTACCATTTCCCCGAAAAACTGATTCCCTTGATGATCGCCAACGCTTTGAATGATAAGCCGTTGCCGGTCTATGGTGAGGGATTGAACGTACGCGACTGGCTGTATGTTGAGGATCATTGCAAAGCCATCGATCTGATCGTCCACAAGGGGAGAGTTGGTGAGGTCTACAACATC
>CAYLIT010000207.1:0-3434 GCA_964383835.1 uncultured Eubacteriales bacterium | reverse complement strand
GCCATTTCCATGGTCTGAGGGATGCTCAAACCGATTCCGTAAGGAGATTTATAAACAAATTTGCAAAGCAGCTTTGCCAACGGACGGGGCTTGATCTCCTCCATAGGAATTGCCCGTTTTTGGGTGCAAGCAACGCACTTTTCGGAAATAAAAAGCACATCACCCTCCACCATGCTGTCCTTGGCATACTTTTCACATACATCCTCGATCTGATCCTGATCGGTGATCACATGGGTCTTGATAGGAAGACGACGATAGCTTACGCCGTCCACCTCGATAATTTCGTTTTTACCCTCATTCGGTCTCAATTCAGACATATTTAAAACCTCCTCATTATTTAAAGAACAGCGGCAACGGCGCCAGTGTGATGATATCATCACGTTCAATAGCGTCACCCTCAGCCAGGATTGCCATTTTTGCCACGATCTCGCCGCCTGCCTCTTCTACCAATTGCTCCAAAGCGCGCAACGACTCGCCGGTAGAGATCACGTCATCCACAATAACGACTCTCTTTCCACGCATAGCCTCCGCATCCTTACCGTCAATGCAAAGCACCTGTTTTTTCTCGGTAGTGATGGATTTGACCTCCACGGTAAAAAGCTCCGTCATATACAGTTTTGGCGCTTTGCGGGCCAAAATATACCGGTTCTCGCCGCTCTGACGAGCCATTTCATGAATCAAAGGAATTCCCTTGGATTCGGCTGTGATCATAATATCGTGAGGCGGCATCTTCTTAACCAGCTCACGGGCGCAGGCCTCGGTCAGCTCCACGTCACCAAAGATCACAAAACCGGCAATATCAAGATGTTCGTTGACCGGGCAGATGGGCAGATCCCGCTCCAGGCCGGCAACCTTTAATCGATACGTAGCCATAAAAACCTCCTCAGCACATGGTCAGCGAGAGCTGCTCGCCGCCCAGAATATGATAATGAAGATGGAACACACTCTGCCCTGCATATTCATTGCAGTTGCTGACCACGCGGAAGCCCTTTTCCAGCTTCAGATCACTAGCGATCTTAGCAATGACCTCAAAGATATGGGCCACCACCGCGCTGTTCTCTTCGTTGATCTCCAGCACGCTGGCAATGTGCATCTTTGGGATCACCAGAACGTGTACCTTTGCCATAGGATTGAGGTCATAGAACGCTATAACCTGCTCATCCTCATAAACCTTGTTGCTGGGGATCTCCCCCGC
This sequence comes from uncultured Eubacteriales bacterium, assembly GCA_964383835.1. Lineage (GTDB taxonomy): Bacteria > Bacillota > Clostridia > Oscillospirales > QAKW01 > QAKW01. The sequence goes on along the minus strand of CAYLIT010000207.1, from coordinate 2,239 downwards.
TGCGATCTTACAGAAAATACAATCGTTCATTTAATTTTCCTCACTTCATCATGTCGGTCACAAACTCGACCACACGGCCCAAAGCCTCCTCAGCCTTGGAAATATCGCCCATACCGGCCATGGCGCTGTCGGGCTTGCCGCCGCCCTTACCACCGGTCACACCGGCCACCAGGCTGACAAGCTTACCGGCAGCAACACCTTTTTCGATGGCCTCCTTGCTGCAGACCGTCAAAAGATTTCCCTTTTCTCCGTTGATATTGGCCAATACCGCAATAAAGTTGCTACGATTGGCCTTCAGGTCATCGCCCAACTCACGCAAAGTCTTAACGTCGCCGTCCTTTAGAATAGAGGTCACGATCCGAATCCCCTCCACCTCAACGGCGTTATCAAACATAGAACCGGATTGCTGCTCTGCCATCTTCTTGTTGGCGGCAGCCAAAGCGTTATTCAAGGTCTTGACTTCATCCATCAAAGACTGACACTTCGGCAACAGATTCTGCGGTGCATTACACTTCAGGGTAGCCGCCGCCCGAGCGATCTCGCTTTGATAATGATTCAACAGTTCCAGAACCCCGCGACCGGTCACAGCCTCAATACGGCGAACACCGGAGGCAACACCGTTTTCGCTAAGGATCTTGAAAAGACCCATTTTACCGGTATTCTGAACGTGGGTACCGCCGCAAAGCTCGATGGATGCTCCGGGGATCTCCACAACACGGACCCGATCGCCGTACTTTTCACCAAACAGAGCCATCGCACCCTTGGCGCGCGCCTCTTCGATACCGGTCTCATAGTTCAGCACTTCCACGCCAGCAAGAATAATCTCATTAACACGGTTCTCCACAGCCTTCAGCTCTTCGGCAGTCAGTGCAGAGAAATGAGTAAAGTCAAAACGGACTGCATGGTCATTAACCAGCTGACCGGCTTGTTCCACATGGTTGCCCAGCACTTCGCGCAGAGCACCCTGCAACAAATGCGCCGCCGTATGGTTACGACGGATAGCAGAGCGACGCTCCACATCGATAGCAGCCTCAACCTTATCCCCAACACCCAAAGCGCCACTTTCCAGCACGCCCATGTGCAAGAACACGCCGGAAGCATTCTTGGTGGTATTTTCAACGGTAAAACGGGCATCGCCGCAGGTCAGGATACCGGTATCACCCACCTGACCGCCGCCTTCCCCATAGAAGGAAGTCTGATTCAAAATAACAATAACCTTTTCGCCCTCCAGGACGGTATCCTTACGCTCACCGTCTGCAACCAAGGCAAGGATCTCAGCCTCAACAGCATCCTCGGTATAACCAACGAACGCGGTAGCCTCAATACCGTCAAGAGATACACCGTCACTCTTCCAGGACTCTGCATCGGCCGCCTTGCGTGAGGTGCGCGCCTTCACGCGCTGCTCTTCCATCAGCTTGGCAAAGCCCTCTTCATCCACGGTCATCTCCTTCTCTTCCAGAATATCGCGGGTCAGATCAAGGGGGAAACCATAAGTATCATAAAGCTTGAACGCATCCTTGCCGGAAAGCGTACCGCCGTTTGAAGTCAGCTCTTCCAGAATGGCAAGACCCTGATCGATAGTTTTGGCAAAGGACGCCTCTTCATAAGAAATAACCTTTTTGATCAGACTCTCCTTCTCCACCAGCTCGGGATAGCCGGCCTTATTCTCGCGAATAACCACATCGCACAGTTCCGGCAGGAAGGCATCTTTGATGCCTAACAGCTTACCGTGACGGGCGGCGCGCCGGATCAAACGACGCAATACATATCCGCGACCCTCATTGGAAGGAATAATACCATCGCAGATCATAAAGGTAGAAGCACGGGCGTGGTCGGTAATGGCACGGATAGAAATATCCTTCTTAGCATCCACACCGTAGGTCACATTAGCCAGAGCGCAAACACGGTCCAGAATGTTGCGGATGGTATCCACCTCAAACATATTGTCCACACCCTGCATCACGCAAGCAAGACGCTCCAGACCCATACCGGTATCAATGTTCTTATGCTCCAATTCGGTATAGGTGCCGTCGCCCATATTATTAAACTGAGAAAATACGTTGTTCCAGATCTCCATATAGCGGTCACAGTCACAGCCGGGCTTGCAATCAGGGGAGCCGCAACCGTACTTCTCACCACGATCAAAGTAGATTTCACTGCAGGGACCGCAAGGGCCGGTGCCGTGCTCCCAGAAGTTATCAGCCTTACCAAGACGCACGATCCGCTCTTCGGGCACACC
>CAYLIT010000206.1:0-3438 GCA_964383835.1 uncultured Eubacteriales bacterium | reverse complement strand
GTTGCAGATAGTATGGTCAACTCCAAACACAATTCCAATGCCGAGCTGGTTGCCCAGGGTGTTGGTAACATCGCATCCGTGCTGTTCGGCGGCATCCCAGCCACCGGTGCCATTGCCCGTACCGCCGCCAACGCTAAAAACGGCGGTCGTACCCCCATTGCCGGCATGGTGCACGCCGTTGTTTTACTGCTGGTTCTGCTGTTTCTGATGCCCTACGCGGCACTCATTCCCATGCCAGCTATAGCAGCGATCCTTTTCGTTGTTGCCTATAACATGAGCGAGTGGCAGAAGTTTGTACATACCGTCAAGACAGCACCCAAGAGTGATACGACCGTCATGATCGTCACCTTTATCCTTACAGTCGTCTTTGATCTGGTTGTGGCAATCGAAGTAGGCATGGTTCTGGCCGCCATGTTCTTCATGAAGCGAATGAGTGAAGAAACCGCTGTTACCGGCTGGAAATATGTTGATCAGGAAAACGACGCCGACAGTCTTGAGTTAAAAACCGTTCCGCAAAACGTGCGGGTCTATGAGATCAGCGGACCGCTCTTCTTCGGCGCCGCCGATAAGATCCTAGACATCACCCTGAAGGATTACACCCGTTGCCTGGTCCTGAGAATGCGCGCCGTTCCCGCTTTGGATGCCACTGCGATGAATTCCTTGGAACAGCTTTACAAAAAATGCAAAGCCCGCAATGTTTCGCTCGTTCTTTCGCATGTAAATCAACAGCCTTTAGATGTAATGAAAAAATCCGGTTTTTACGAAGCTGTGGGCGCAGAGCACTTCTGCGAACACATTGATGAAGCCTTGAAGCTTGCGGCTGAATTATAAGGAGGAATCTTCATGAAAAAACTGCCCGTCGGCGTATATGCCATTTCTAACGAATTTGCAGAAAAGGTCGGCACCGTATGTTTCACCTTCAAAGGGGTTGAGTACGAAGCCGAAAAAGGTATCAACGCATTCGAGCGCCCCGAGCATCTTTCACAGATCACACCAGTCAATGCCATTGAAGAATTCTGTGGATATAAGAATATCCCCATTGCCATCGTGCCGGCAGGAGAACACGACATCAAAATCGGTCGGGAAAACAGATTCCGCAACTTTCTTCCCTGCTCTCTGGCACTTTTGGGCGAAAACGCAGGGATAAGCCCCAACTCTCACGACTTACGCACGCCAAACCCGGACCGCAGTAACGAAAGCGTCTTTTTTGGCACGATGTATACCGGCGTCATCGCAATTGAAGGCGATCTACCCGGCACTTTGATCGTGGATGGCTTAACGCTAAGAACAGCTCGGATTTACGACGAAAGAACGCAAGGCGATAATCTTGGCCTGATCGTCAAAAACTGTATTTTTGAGTCCTTCATGGGTTATGATCTTGTCCGTGCCTTTCCCCTGGAAGATCCTGCCGCAAAACGGTTCGTACAGCTTTCCGATATTCGTTGCGACGGAATTGAATCTATGAATTGCGAAGGAAAACTGGTTCAGCTCGGGTGCGGTGATCTGACGGTAGAGCGCTTGTACTTCGCCAATACCCGCAAATTCGTGGGATTGACCAATTTCAGCCGCACTGAGTTGGCGGGACGCCCCAAGGAAGATCTTAATATCGCCTATAAAGACTGTCTGTTTGAAAACTGCGAATGCTCCAACGGCATGAATATGCAATTTCATGAAAAAGCAGGAAAGATCAATATTGAGATCTTAAACTGCGATTTTCAGAACATGACCTTAAAAGAGATTCCGGTTGCTTCGATCCATCTGCCGAACGACTTCTCTTCTTTGACTGTTCATAATTGCAATTTTAACGGGAATGATACCATCCCCGCTATTGAAATCATCGGAAACAAGGAAGCAGACATCGATATTTCAGAAACAAAACAACACGGATTTGCCGATTTAATTGCGCATAAGACACCCAGACGCACCGTTGCGCCTTGTCGTCTTGGAGAAATTGAATGGAACGATCTCGAAGATCCTCATCTCACCGTAAAGGGCGCAGACTTTACGCAATTAGATGCCCTGTATGCCGGTCGCAACCCCTATCACGGCGATTTCCACACCCACACCAACTCCGGAGGATCCAGCGACGGTCACACGCCACTTGCCGATTTCATCGAACAGATCAAGGCGCACGGGCTTGATTTTGCCGCCGTTGTAGACCACAAGCAGATGCGCCATTTCTTCCTTCCGGAATGGGATGAAAAATATTGCATTTGCGGTACAGAACCGGGTCTTTCGATCAGTGATCGTCCGGGGATCGGCGGCAAACTGCACTATACCATGATCTTTCCTGATAAGACCGGCCTTGACAAAGTGTTCAAGGCATTTCCGGAGTTTGAATTCACCGGCACCAAAGAAGAAGGAAGATATATTTACTACAAATTCGACACTAAGCGTTTTTGCGAATTGGGGGAATATATTTGGAGTATCGGTGGGCTGATGTCCCACGCACACCCTCGTCAGGTCATGGTTTCGGATGATCCGATGGACTATTATTTCGGCGAACACGTAGCAATTGAAACAGTTCACGAAAGCGTAAACGCTTTTTCAACCAAACAAAACCGTGATCTGTGGGTAAGCTTACTTAAAATGGGCAAACGCGTTCATACTCATGGATCCAGCGACACCCACCGGGAGGCCAAAAATTGCGCCCTGACCACGGTTTATGCCCCCAAGCATCATTCCACCGACATCTTCAATACGATCCGTAACGGCGATTGTACCGCCGGTGCCGTGGGCATCCAAATGTCCATCGATAACTGTGTAATGGGCGGAAGTCTCCTCTACCGCGACGGCCAGCAGCTGCTCATCAAGATCAGCCACTTCTACCCTGCTTTAATGAAACCCAATACCGTTTATTGCCTGAAGGTCTACACCGACCGCGGCCTGGCCTATGCCAGCGAATTTAACGGTGAAATGCCTCAGAAATTGGCCATCGCCGTTCAAAAACGCGCGTATTACCGGGTCGAGATCACTAACGAAAGCGACAACCTTGTCGTAGCACTCTCTAACCCCATCTGGCTTGACTGAATTTCAAAAAAATCCCTTGTATTGTAGCGCTTTCGTCGTTCACCCTATACTTGGGAGGAACTTTTATGAAGCCCGATAAAAAACAAGATATCATCCCCTATTATTGTACGTTACCGATGCTCCAGGCAGATCACAAAACCAAAGAGTGCAAGGTTACGATTCCTCAGGACGATGATATCAAGATCACCCGCAGATGGAGCGAAGAGCTAAAACTGTAATAAGGAGCCCTTTCGGGCTCTTTATTTTTTAAAAATTATTCACACTTTTTCATAAAAATATGGTATAATATCACCATCGAGTAATCCGGAGGATTTATTATGGCTAAAAAGGCTTATAAAATGTCTAAAATCGAAATGTTTGATACCTTTGTACCCATTGTAGCGGTTTGCTGGGTGCTGGTGTTTGCAT
>CAYLIT010000205.1:0-3453 GCA_964383835.1 uncultured Eubacteriales bacterium | reverse complement strand
TCAACGAAGAGCAGTGGAATCTGTTCTTATCCGGTGTCAAGGCAGGCATCAAGGGAGACTCCAAGTTCCTTCTGACCCTCGCCCGCACCCACGACATCTATGAGAGCAAGGGTACTACCCTGCAGGTGAGCGCCGAAGAGCTCAATACCCTAATCGGCGAGCACCTCGGTACCGACGGCAGCATCATCCCCACCGCCGAATGGGGCTACGATCCCCATCTGACCGTGGTAAACGGCGCTGCGATCATCACTCTTTCCAACGACATGACCAATACCAACAATTCCGATAACCACTACCGCAACTCTGAAGAATGGTTAAAAACACAGTTGGATGCTCTGGTGGAAGAAAACCCCGAGCGCCCTATCTTTGTGGTCTACCATTACCCCGAGGTCGGCGGCCTTGGCTGGAGTCAGCGTTGGGGTCAAAACAGCCTGCGTGATACCTTGAACAATTACCCGCAGGTCATCACCTTCAATGCCCACGTTCATTGGGATCCCCGCCTGACCGACTCCATTGCTCAGGACCGTTTCACTGAGATCTATGACGGTGCCGTGCGCTACGTAACCTATCCGGACGGCACCTCTGCCAGCGTCAGCAACTACGACCTTTCCAACTATTCCATCGTAGAGGTCACCGCCTCCGGTGCCGTTACGGTGAAGTATATCGACACTCTCACCGGCGAATTGCTGAAGGAAGCGAATGGCTCCGGAGAAATACTGGAATATTCCATCCCCAAGGCATGGGATCGCTCCACCTATCTTTATACCATCGAAAAGAAGTACCTTCAAAAGCAGGCTTCCTTTGCCGCCGATGCCTCTGTCACCCTGTTGAACGGGAAGACCCTGCAGTTTGACCGTGCAGAGGCCGTTTCCCCCGTGCTGTATTATACCGTCACCGTTTCTGACGGTGAAACCACCACCACCCAAAATATTGCCTCTCAGTTCTATCTGGACACCTTGCCCGAACACTATTCCGTCGAACTGGAGCTTGAGGCCGATAAGAACTATACCATCACCGTTACCGCAACAGACGGCCTTTACCGCGAGTCCGCAAATACCCTGACTCTCTGTGGAAAAGTTAACGACCCCAACCAACCGCTTGTCGGCAATTCGACTGCCGTAACCGAAAAGGCCTATGGTGAAAACGGCGAAAAGGGTGCCGTCGATTATCCCGATTTCAAAACCTATATCACCAATACGGATGCCGCAACCGTCACCGATTGGGGCATCAGCGATATGGAAGACCTGAAGGCATGGTCCGATTTCAGCAAAACTAACACCTGCCAAGGACTCACCTTCCATCTGGAAAACGATATCGATATGAAGGATCAAAACTTCAATATGATCGGTAGCATCTACTCCCCTTTCTCAGGCACCTTCAACGGCCATCTGCATACCGTTTCCAACCTCTTGATTGATGACTATTCCGCCATGGGCACCGGCTTCTTCGTTTACCTCAAAAATGCCACGATCAAAAATTTCGGTATTGAAAGCGGCTTAGTACGAGGCGATATCGGCAACCGCATATACGAAAACACCGGAAAAGCCTTTACCGATGCCATTGGTGTGGGCGCCATCGCAGGCAGAGCGGACGGAACCACCTTCACTCACGTATGGAACAAGGCCGACGTCACCTACCATCATCTGCACACCCTTTCCGAAAGTAACTACGCAGGTCTGGTGGGTCGTGCTCAGGCGGGCTGTACCTTCATCGGCTGCTACAACACCGGTGACGTTCACGGTCTGAACCGCGCCTCCGGCTTTACCAACTGGGCGCAGAGCAAAACCAACGCCGCCCGCCTTATCAATTGCTTTAACCTGGGCAAAATCACCACCGAGGAAGAAGCCGCCACCGAATCGCTCATCCGCTACGGTGCCGCCACCACCTACAATGACTACTGCCTCTACAACACCTATTATCTGGAGAACTCTGCAACCTTCCCCGTCAGCACCAGCAGTGTTGCCGCCGACGTGCATCTCTACTCTGTCGGTGCCGAAGCCCCCGTCCCGCTGACCGCCGAGCAGGCAAGCGAAGATCTTGCCGCTCTGCTCAATGCTCAACGGGATTCGACCCCCTACGTAGATACCGCCGTATGGGTACAGGGCGAGGACGGACATCCTGTCATCTCCTCCTTGGACGATAGCATCACCGCCAAGGTCGCATCCATCTCCACCTACAGCGCAGATTCCAGCAAAGCCATCTACACCGTAGGGACTGCCGACGAGCTGAACACCCTTGCAACCCTTTCCAAAACCACCGACTTTGCCGATAAGACCATCCTGCTTTTGGAGGACATCGACATGAGCGCCGTCACCGACTTTGCCATGATCGGTACGAAGGACGTTCCTTTTGCAGGAACTTTCGACGGCGACGACAACATCATTTGCAATCTAACCATTTCCACCTCCGATACACACAACGGCCTGCTCCGTGCCGTCAAAGGCGGAACCATTAAAAATTTGACCATCTCAAATGCCGCCGTCTCCGCCGCAGGCAACAGCGCCATTGTGATCGGTGCGACCCAAAATGCAACGGTGGAAAACGTTCACGTCAAAGCCTCCACTATCACAAGCAGCGGAAACATGACGGCAGGTATTGTCGGTACCGGTTCATCCACAGGAAGCGATATCATCCGTAACTGCACGGTCGAACAATTGACGGTCAAGGACGACAAGCAGGGCTTTGCAGGCATCATCGGCCGCGCCTATACCTTGACCCTTGAAAACTGCAAGGTGACCAACAGCACCGTTTCTTCCCGCGCAAATTCTGCTTTGCTGATCGGATACGCCTATCAGACCATCCAAATCAACGACTGCTATACCGACAATAACACCCTGACCTATAATGTTGACAAACGAACCGACGAAAACAATAACATCGGCTCTGCGATCGGTCAGGTAGTAGAGGATTCCGCCAACATCACCATTCAAAACAGCCTCTTTACCGAAAATTACCTGCCGGTTGTTGATACCGTCACTGACGGAACGGTTTCGATAGCGGCAGATACCGTCTTCTCCGCCGCTACCACCGATGGAGTGGATACTGAATTGGATACCTCAAATCTTTATGGCACCGCCTACACCGAAGTGCAGTTGCAGACTGGTGAGCTTGCCTATAAGCTGAACTGGACCATGAAGGATGGTGCGTTGGCCTTTGCGGATGAACCCGATCTTGCAACCAAAAAGTACACCTATCAGGTCAGCGGACAGGAGGATCTCATCCGCTATACTGACTATACCGGTGCTATCATCGGCGAATCGGTTCAGGATCCCGCTATCGAAGATTACCTCTTCTGCGGCTGGAACGAGACCACCGCCGAAAACGGCGATAAGCTCTTTGTTGCCGAGCTTCGCCGCCTTTACGACGTTAACGAAGACGGTTCGTTAGATACCGCCGACGCGATAATGCTGATGAAGTACGTGGATGGACACGACGTTCCCATTAACACCGCCA
>CAYLIT010000204.1:0-3463 GCA_964383835.1 uncultured Eubacteriales bacterium | reverse complement strand
CTTTTATTATACCAGAAACGGGGGTCTTTGTATAGTTTTTTGACAGTCTGAAAAAATACGGAAAAGCCCAAGCTTTTCCGTATTTTTATTTAGATGATTTCAATGCCCAGCATATTGCAAAGATCCGTAATGACCTCGGTGTTGTCGCCGTAGGATACGATATAGTGCTGGCACATCACCTTTTCGGCGAAGTCCGGCACATCGTCCAGAAGGATCTCCAGGCCGGGGAGCTGAGGTGCAGGCTGGGTCCAGCCGGCCTCTTCCCACTTGCGGGGGGTGATGCCCTCACCCACCACCATGTGCATATAGTAGACTCCGTCGATGGCGGTCAGGCGGCACAGGGTGACCTTACCGGTCTTGACCTTGCTCACGTTGAGGATACCCTCGGAAAGTTCACCGAAGGCGGCGGGCATGACGGTGACCTCACCGTCTACCACTTCGGCAGGAACGTAGTCGGGAACGCCGGCCAGAACGCGATCCTGGAAGAACTCATAGAATTCCAGATAAAAGGCGCACTGCCCGGTCAGGTACTTGACCATCAGCTGGGTGATATTACCCAAAGAGTCGTTTTCGGGAACGGTGCAAAGACCGGCCTCGTCAGCCAACAGCATGAAGATGGGAGCCGGCGGGAAGCCCAGCAGCTTCTTCATACCATCCACGTCCTTCAGAGAGATGGCGTCGTAGCCCCGCTCATCGCAGATAGACTTGATGGCCAGGTAATAACCGGCGGCCTTTTTCATACTCTCAGGGTTGGCGGGCTTCATGAATTTCCACTTAGACATGCACTCGTCGATGACCTTTTGGATCTCCGCATCGGTGATCTTCTGATAGCGCTGTTCGATCTCCAGCATCTCGAAGGTCTCGATCTCGGGACCGATCTCTCTCTTCAAAGAGCCGCCATCGTAAAGGGTGCCGTAGAGGTTCATATCACGGTAACCTGCCTGGCCGGCACGGGCATGGCGCAGCTTAGCCTTGGCGGCAGCGGCGATGGCGTAACGGCTGACCTTTTTGGAGTTGGTGGGCAGACCCACGATATCGTAGATATACTTGAAATCATAGCCGAGATCATAGAAGGTCTTACGCAGAGCGGTGGTACCGGCCTGGTCGGCAGTGGTGACCAGACGGTCGCCCTCGGTCCAGCCGCAAAGACCCCAAAGTACCATAGGCTTATGACGGAAATGCTCGGTCACCTTGACCACTGCATGGGTGGGGATCCAGCCGGCGATACAGCAGATCAGCACGTCAAAGCTCTGATTTTCCAGAGCGGCGACTGCCTTTTTAACGTCCTTTTCTTCGTAATCGTCGGTAACGGGATAAACGCTCAAGAGGTCCATCCCCTCAGCCTTGAGGGCCTCCTCAGCGGCTTTACATTTATTGATGATAATATCGATGGGGGTGTTGACCTCACCGAAGCCTACAAATGCTGCTCTCATTTATTTTTCCTCCTTAAAGAGTTTATTGATTTCCTGAACAGACTTTCTGACCAACTGGTCGCCGCCTTCATGACCCACGTTTCCGCTGGAGATATAGGCGCTGTAGTGACCGCCCTTTTCGGCCTTTTCGGTGGGCAGATAGCCAAGACCGCCACAGCAAAGCTGGGTAATGAAGGTCTGCTTGGCATAGCTGCGGGCCTTGATGCGGTTACCGTAGTCCAGGAACAGCTCGAAGGGGTTGGTGGCGAAGGCCACGTCGCCCAAACGCAGAATATGTACCTCGGTGGGAACGGTTTCCTGGTTCTGCTGCTGACGGAAACGGGTGATCAGACCGGTCTGTACGTGAACGGCGGCTTTATCAACGTAATTAAACACCTTTCTGTCGCCCTGCTGATTGATATAGTATTCGATCTCACGCACGGCATTGTTATACTCGGTGATGGTAGCACGGCGCAGGGGAAGATCCAGAACATAACGCTCGTGAATAAAGATGGGATCCGCCTTGGGCTCGCCCAATTCTTCAAAAGCGGCGATGATCTCGTTCGCAACCCGCTTACCGACTCTGCGGCAACCGGAAAGATCGAACATAGAGGGATCTGCCACACGCTCGATGACGTTGGGGCGCTTAATGTTGGGGTCATTGATGGGAGTTTCGGGCTCTACCCAGCGCACGAGATCTCTGGGGCACTGGTCGCCGCCGGCACCGCCAAGGGCCAAGAGATAAATATCGTCGCCCCACTCCTTGCGTAGATTTTCTTTTACCTTGCCCCAATAGTCGGCAGAAAGGAAGCTGCGATGCTCCAGGATCTGGGAGGGGCAGGCAATGTTTGCTACCACACCGGTCAGCTTCTTATCCTTATTGAACATAAACAGCATTTCAATACCGGAGTCGTTACCGCCCTCCATGGCATCAAAGTTGGCAGTGTTGGTATCGCCCCACATCTGGGCGGTGCCATCGTCGTAAGCAACACGGCGGCAGAAGCCGACCACGGCACGGCCGAAGGCGTTGGCATACATAGCCTCCTCACGGGCCTGCCATGCTCTGTGGGCGGCTTTGGCGATCCGCTGAGAAAGGAATACCAAGGCATCCTCACGACTGAGGACCTCGTCATTGACCTTCACCAGTTCTTCGTAGTGAGCACCCTCGGGCAAAAAATCTTCCAGAACGTTTCTGCCCATGCTTCCGTCAGCGGGATGCAGACGGAAGCCTACGGAAGTATGGGTATGGGTAGCGTTGATGATCAGTTTTTCAGGCTCTACCTCATCGGTCAGCTTGGCGAACTCCGCACGGACTGCCGGGATCATGGTGGAACCGAAGCCGGTCATATCGCAGGAAACAAAGATCGCCTGCTGATCTCCCGACTCTACCGCCATGGCAGTAGCAGAGATGGGATCCTCTACATACTCGGAAATACGCTCGTAAAACTGTCCGGGAATGGAAACCTTTTTCTCGGGCACCAGGCTTTCTTCAGCCCAGCCGACTAAAAACTTGCTCATAACAAATCGCTCCTTTTACTTTGATGGTTTACGAGAAAATTTTAACACACCGTCATTTTGATTGCAATAAAATCCGTTACGAAACTTTTTCGTAAATAAAGAGAACCTTGACAAATCGCCACAAACAAGTTAAAATAAATGCGTTATGCGGCGTTAAGTGACGCTCCAAATCTTTGATTTGGTCAGCGGAACTTATGCACAGCAGGCGGAATTGGCAGTTTTGCCTGCGATGCGCCGCCGGTGGCGGATACAGCGAGCAGGTCAAAAGGTGCCGCAACACGAAAAATATCGAGCAAACCACGGCTTGCGATGAATTTTTCGCATGTTGCAAACGTCTTGCTGATCAATGCTTTGACAAAGTAAAAACTCAAAAGCACGGACGGTGCATAAATAAACTTAATATGCGGGCGTGGTGGAATGGCAGACACGATAGATTTAGGATCTATTGCCAAAAGCGTGCAGGTTCAAGTCCTGTCGCCCGCACCAGTATAGGTGTTCTTACAGGATTTCAGTTTCCTGTAAGAACACTTTTT
>CAYLIT010000203.1:0-3504 GCA_964383835.1 uncultured Eubacteriales bacterium | reverse complement strand
AACACCCGGTCAAAGCCGCGCTCTTCCATCAGGGCGGTGACCTCTTTATAAAGGGCCTCGGCGGCGTTCTGCATCAGACGAAGGGAGGTAAAAACTCCCTCCTCCACCGCGCGAAGATCCATTTTTTTCATCTCACCGGGAGTGACGAGCTTCATTGCAGCTTCCCCCGCGCACGGGTGGCGAAAACGTCAAGCACCGCAGGGGTGGGCTGGAACAGGATGCAGACCTTATCGCCCTTGGCATCAAGGGTGATCCAGTAATAGCAGGGCTCCTCCCCCTGATTGGAGAGGAAGGAACGCACCTTTTGCTGCCCCTTGGGCATATTCTCGATGGGGCCGTAGCAGACGGTCTTGGCGACATCCGCTTTCAGCATCTCGCGGCGGCGCTCCTTATTGATGATGCGGGTGAAGGTGAGCTCGTTTTCCAAAAGGCTGTATTCCAGCTCGTAATTGAAGGACAAAAACAGCCGATAGGAAAGATAGCAAAGACCCGCACAGAGCAGGATGCCGATGGTGCCGATATACATGATCAAAAAGACCCCAAGCATCATGGGCGCTACGGTATAGACGCATCTTTTCAGTTGGTCTGCCATAGTCATTCGGTAGGGCAAGCAGTATTCAATAAAGTTTTCCATAATTCAAAACACCTCGCAGGACATATTTATATTTTATTTTACCATATATTTATCTCATTTTCAATTATCAATCTTTTAAAAAAGGTATTGATTTTATGATTTTAATATGTTAAAATATTTGAAAACGCATTGAACGGGCGTCAAAGATCTTGCTTACCGACGATAAGAGAAAAGGTGTCACCGGCTGAAAGCACCTTAGTACAGGCGCAGGATTTATCTTCAACCCGGGAGCGGTGCTCTTGAAGAAGCAACGGTCTGCCTGCCGTTATCGGGCACGAAAGTGCCAAAGCTCATGCTTTGGAATTTGGGTGGTAACACGGGTACATTACGTCCTCGTCCCTTTTGGGACGGGGATTTTATTTTAGAGTGGATAAAGTAATCCGATCCCGCCTCAAAGGGGCACGTTTCGGTGCTTTTCACCCAATTTATTCTCGCAAGGCGGCAGCCTTGCTTCACCTAAATAGGGCAAAAATCCCTCGAAATCTCCTTGCTTTGAGGTCGAAGATTTCAAAAAGTGCAGATTTTTGCTCGATCAAGGCAAAAACACAGCCAATACTGCCGTATTGGCGAGTATTTTAACGAAGAGTGAGTAAAGATCCGCCTTTTTGAAACAGGTTTGGATCACTTTATCCACTCTATGGAGGTTAACGTTTATGAAAGAAAAACTGGAAGCGCTCAGGGCGGAGGCCCGGGCGCAGCTGGAAAGCTGTAATACCGCCGCCGAGCTGGAGACTTTGCGGGTACGGTACTTGGGCAAAAAGGGTGAGCTGACCGCCCTGTTGCGCGGCATGGGTGCCCTGGCACCTGAGGAGCGCCCCAAGATGGGTGCTTTGGTCAACGAAGCAAGAAGCGAGATCGAGGCCGCTATGGAGCAGAAGGTCGCCGCTTTGGAGCAGGCTGAGCTGGAGCGCAGACTGCAGGAGGAACAGTTGGACGTGACCGTTCCCGGTATCTCTGCCCCCATGGGCAAAAAGCATCCCCTCTCCCAGGTGCTGGACGAGATCAAGGATATCTTCCTCGGTATGGGCTTTCAGATCGCCACCGGCCCCGAGGTAGAGCTGGATCATTACAACTTTGAAGCCCTCAATATGCCCAAGAACCATCCGGCACGTGATACTCAGGACACCTTCTACATTACCGAAAATATTCTGCTGAGAACCCAGACCTCTCCCATGCAGGTGCGTGTTATGGAAAAGCAGCAGCCCCCCATCAAGGTCATCGCCCCCGGTCGGGTATACCGCTCCGATGAGGTGGACGCTACCCACTCCCCCCTCTTCCATCAGATCGAGGGTCTGGTGGTGGACAAGGGCATCCGCATGAGCGACCTGAAGGGTACCTTGGAGCTGTTCGCTAAACGGCTGTACGGCGAAGAAGCGGTGGTACGGTTCCGTCCCCACCATTTCTCCTTCACCGAGCCTTCTGCCGAGATGGATATCCGTTGCTTCTCTTGCGGCGGTAAGGGCTGCCGTCTGTGCAAGGGCGAGGGCTGGATCGAGATCCTGGGCGCCGGTATGGTACACCCCAAGGTGCTCTCCGGCTGCGGCATCGACCCCGAGGTCTACAGCGGCTTTGCCTTTGGTCTGGGTCTTGAGCGTATCGTCATGCGCCGCTTCAACATCGACGATCTCAGATTGTTCTTTGAGAACGACTTGAGATTCTTAGAGCAGTTTTAAGGAAAGGAGCTAATCAGAATGAACGTAACAAAAGGCTGGCTGGCTGATTTTGTGGAACTCAACGAATCCGCCGCCGAAATTGCAAAGGATATGACCATGAGCGGCTCCAAGGTAGAGACCTTTAGCTGCTGGAACGATAACATTCAAAAAGTGGTGGTGGGTCACCTGTTGGAGGTAGAACCCCATCCCGATTCCGACCATCTTCTGATCTGCCAGGTGGACGTGGGCGAAGAAGCCCCCATTCAGATCATCACCGGTGCACAGAACGTCAAGCCCGGGGATTACGTCCCCGCCGCTCTGGACGGCAGCTTACTGCCCGGCGGTATCAAGATCAAAAAGGGTAAGCTCCGTGGCCTGCCCTCCAACGGGATGCTGTGCTCTCTGGGCGAGCTGAACTTGACCGTGGGCAACTTCCCCGAGTGCATCGAGGACGGCATCATGATCCTGCCCGGCGAATATAAGCCCGGCACCCCCATCGACGAAGCTTTGGGGCTCAACGATCCCATGATCGAGTTTGAGATCACCCCCAACCGTCCCGATTGCCTTTCCGTCATCGGTCTGGCAAGAGAGACTGCCGCTACCTATCAGCGCCCCTTCAATAAGCACGTCCCCGAATTCCACGAGGATACTGCCGACGATATCAAGAATTATCTTACCGTCACCGTGGAAGAGCCGGTGGCCTGCCCTCGCTACAGTGCCCGGGTGGTCAAAAACGTCAAGATCGGCCCCTCTCCCCTGTGGCTCCGCAACCGTCTTTATGCAGTAGGTGTTCGTCCTATCAACAACGTGGTGGATATCACCAACTACGTCATGCTGGAGTACGGTCAGCCCATGCACGCCTTTGATTACCGCACCATCCGCGGCAAGGAGATCCGCGTAAAAATGGCGGCTGACGACGAAAAATTCACCACCCTGGACGAGCAGGAGCGTACCCTGCAATCCTCCATGCTGACCATTGCAGACGGTGAGGGTACCATCGCCATCGCCGGTATCATGGGCGGCTTGAACAGCGAGATCGAAAACGACACCACCACCATCGTCTTTGAGTCTGCAAACTTTGACGGTGTCACCGTTCGTAAGGCTTCCCGTGCATTGGGTCTCAGAACCGATGCTTCCGGCCGCTACGAAAAGGGTCTGGATCCCGTTATGGTAGAGGGCGCTTTGAACCGTGCCTGTGAGCTGGCCGAGCAGTTGGCC
>CAYLIT010000202.1:0-3526 GCA_964383835.1 uncultured Eubacteriales bacterium | reverse complement strand
GCTCTACCTCCTGGGTCACCATATCGATCATCAGGTAGCCGGGGACGCCCTCCTGTACATTGGAGAGCCATTTAAAGACGTCCACGTAGGCCAGCGGGGTGACGCGCACCGGGCGGCCCTGATAGTTGATCTGGGTGTAGTTATCCATCACCGTGAACTGGCTGACCATATCGGAAAGCTCACCCATCTTGCGGTCGCCCAGCTTTTGAGCAGATTGCAGATCCAGGCGGGGGATATGGTCGTAGGTGATCTCGGAAACGTCTGCGGTGAAGTCGCCCTCTGCTACCGTAAGAAGTTCACGGTAGCGCTTGGCGTTGAAGATCCGGGCGCCCCAAATATTACCGACGATCATCACCAAAATACAGGCGGCGATGATGCCCAGCAGTACCTTGACGGTGCCGGGCTGCTTCTTCAGCTTGATGTGACGCAGTTCCTTCAGATCCACCTGCTCCACCTTGGGGCGGAAGCCGCCGGTGATCAGATACACGATGCCGTAGGCCACGCACAGGGAGATGATGAAGCCCAGCAACGCGGTAGAATGGACGTTCAGTTCAGGCAGGGTGACGTAGAAATTACCTGCCGCGAAAAGCAACGTAATAACGGCGCTGATCAGATGTCTTTTGGCTTGTTTCATAATTCATACCTCATTCAAAGATCTCGTAATTTTCATGCACTGCGCGATCCACCAGCCCTGCTACGTCCAGTTTTTCTTCCTCTTTTAATATATCTGCAAGGATGGGCTTGGTCTTGGGGTGCTTGGGGGTAAAGACGGTACAGCAATCCTCATAGGGCTGGATGGAGGTCTCGAAGGTGCCGATCTTGCGGGAGATCTGCACGATCTCTTCCTTATCCATACCGATGAGGGGACGCAGGACCAACGCGTCGGTGACCCCATCTGTCAGCCGCAGGGCGTCCATGGTCTGGCTGGCTACCTGACCCAGGCTCTCACCGGTGATCAGAGCACCGCAACGGGTGATCTTAGAGAGTTCGTGAGCCACCCGCATCATAAAGCGGCGCATGATGACTGTAAAGTATTCTTCCTTGCAGTGATCACGGATGGCTTCCTGGATCTCGGTAAAGTGGATCACCATCACCTTCATGCCGGGGCAGTAGGCCCGCATCTCTTCGGCCAGAGTCAGCACCTTTTGCTTGGCCCGCTCGCCGGTATAGGGCGGGCTGAAAAAGTGGATGCCGGTGAGTTTTAAGCCGCGCTTGGCCATCATGTAGCCTGCCACCGGGCTATCGATACCGCCGGAAAGCAGGAGACAGGCGCGACCGTTGGAGCCGTAGGGCATACCACCGGCGCCGGGCTCACGCACCGCATGGATATAAGCGCCGAAATCGCGGATCTCGACGGTTACCGTCACGTCAGGGTGATGAACGTCCACCTTCAGGTGGGGAAACTGCGACAGCAGGACGCCGCCGATCTCGCGGCAGATCTCGGGGGATTTGAGGGGGAAGCGCTTATCGCTGCGCTTGGCTTCTACCTTAAAGGTACGCACCTCGTCCAGGGTCTCGGTGAGACATTCCCGGGCCAGAGCCTTGATGGCCTCCAGCTCCTTTTCGCACATATACGCCATACACACCGCCGCAAAGCCAAACACCCGCTTGGTGCGCTCGTAGGCTTCGTCCATGTCCGCATCGTCGAGGCTACGGATATAAACGGTGGACTGAGCCAGGGTGATCTCAAATTCACCCAAATCAGCCAACGCCAGCTTGAGGTTTTTGAGCAGGATATTATCAAATCGGTTGCGGTTGAGACCCTTCAGGACGATCTCGCCGCATTTTGCTAAAATCATCTGTTCCATTATTTATACATCCTTTGAATTTTATTGGGAACCAAAGCCAAAGCATCCATCAGCTCGTCCACCTCGGCAAGGGTATTTTCGATGCCGAAGCTGATGCGCAGAGCGCCCATGACGGTCCGTTCGTCATGACCCAGCCGAGCCAGCACCGAGGTACTGCGCGCCTTTTTAGATGAGCAGGCGGAGCCTTGGGAAACGTAAATTTCTTTTTCTTCCAGAAAATGCAGAACATTTTCGCCTAAGTAGCCGATGCAGGAGACGTTGAGAATATAAGGGACTCCGTCGGCCGGGGAATTGATCTGCAGGAAAGGGAATTCTGCGGCACGCTCTAAAAAGCGGGCACGCAGGGCTTCAAAATGAGAGAGCTCCTCGGCGCGGTACAGTTCGATAGCCTTGGCGAAGCCTGCGGCGGCGGGGCTGTTATAGGTGCCCGGGACCCGACCGCCCTCTTGCTCGCCGCCGAAGAGGATATTCTTCAGCCGCACCCCTTTTTTAAGATACAGCGCGCCGATGCCCTTGGGGCCCTTCAGCTTATGGGCGGAGATGGAAAAGCTATCGCATTTCAACGCCGTTACCGAGGCGGGGAGCTTACAAAAAGCCTGTACCCCATCCACATGGAAATGAGCGGGAGCTTTTTTTCGTTTGATGACGGCGGCGATCCGCTCGACGGGCAGGCGCAGGCCGGTCTCGTTGTTGACCAGCATGGCGGCGACCACCACCGTTTTTTCATTGATGGCTTGTTCGAAGCCCTCGGGCGTGGGGTCGGCATACACCACCTGAAAGCCCTGCTCCTCCAGCACGGCACCGCAGGCATAGACGCTGGGATGCTCCACCTTGGAGAGCACCACCCGGTCACCCATCCGTTTGCGGGCCGCGGCGGCGCCCAGCACCGCATAGTTATTGGAATAGGTACCGCCGGAGGTCAAAAGCACCTCGTCGGGGGTGCATTTCAGCACCGCCGCGATGGCACGCTTGGCGGCAGTGACAGAGCCCTCCGCCGCAAGGGCGGGGCGGTACAGGGCCGAGGCGTTGGCAAAATTTTGCTGTTCCTCCCCTGCGATCAGCGCCGAGACCGCATCATAGGGGCGGGTGGTGGCGCTGTTATCAAAATAGATCATAGGTCACTCCTGATAATAACGTTATTGTATTATTATACAACGGATTTCCCTTATAATCAAGTATTATTCCAAAGGGCGATCATGGCCCGTGCGGTCAGCTCGCCGCCGTAGATGGCCTGAGAGAGGGTGTTGGCAGAGCTGCCCACCGTCAAAAGCAGTGTGTAGGGCGTGAAGTGGGTATTGAACCGATCCCGCCGCAGGTTCACCGGGCGGGAAAGCTGGCCGTAAAGCGCTCCCATTTTACGGGAGAGCTGGAGGGCGTATGTAAAGTTCTTTTGCCAGGTGGGGTGCTCCAGCCCCTTGGCGTCGGTGCCGCAGACCAGCATCACCTGTGCCGCTTCCTTTCCTTCTACTTCGGTGACGGGGTAATAGTCCACGCCGTTACTGCTGATGGAATCCCGATGAACATCCAGCACCACTTGGATGGTGGGGTTTTCGGCCAATACCTTTTCGACGATGGCGCGGGAGTTGGCATAGGCGCCGCTGAAATCCGGCTGGTTGAAGATCTCCTTGATATGGATGGTGGGATAACCGGCGTCTTCAAAGATCTTAGCCATCGCCTCGCCCACCGCCACGACGTTTTTACTTTCGTCCGTGGTGTTG
>CAYLIT010000201.1:0-3545 GCA_964383835.1 uncultured Eubacteriales bacterium | reverse complement strand
GATCCTCGATGGTTGCGGTACCGCAGTAGCCCATACCGGAGCGCAAGCCGCCCATCAACTGGAACACGGTGTCGCCCATGGCGCCCTTGAAGGGCACACGACCCTCTACGCCTTCGGGAACCAGCTTTTTGGTGCCGGTCTGGAAGTAACGGTCGGCAGAGCCCTTAGCCATAGCGGCCATGGAGCCCATACCACGGTAGGTCTTAAAGCGACGACCCTGGTACAGTTCTTCTTCACCGGGGCTTTCTTCACAACCGGCCAAGAGAGAACCGATCATGATGACGTCGGCACCGGCGGCAATTGCCTTTACGATATCGCCGGAGAACTTGATACCGCCATCGGCGATCAAGGGGATATTGCGGCGGGTGCAGACCTCAGCCACGTCCATTACGGCGGTCAGCTGGGGCACGCCGATACCGGAGACCACACGAGTGGTACAGATAGAGCCGGGACCGATACCGACCTTGACTGCGTCGGCGCCGGCATCGATCAGATCCTCGGCCGCCTCAGCAGTAGCGATATTACCGGCGATCAGCTGAATGCCGGGGAAGTTTTCCTTGACCAGCTTGATGGTCTTCATAATGTTGGCAGAATGGCCGTGAGCGGAATCCAATACCAGCACGTCTACACCGGCATCGATCAGAGCCTTTGCGCGATCCAGCACGTCGTTGGTGATACCGATGGCGGCGGCACAAAGCAGACGACCCTGCTCGTCACGGGCAGAGTTGGGGTACTGAGCACTCTTCTCAATATCCTTAATGGTGATCAGGCCGACCAGCTTGCCTTTTTCGTCAACCAGGGGCAGCTTTTCCACCCGGTGCTGCTGGAGAATGGCCTTGGCCTGCTCCAGGGTCGTGCCGCGGGGAGCGGTGATCAACTTATCCTTGGGAGTCATCACGGTGGAGATCTTTACGTTGAAATCGGTCATAAACCGCATATCACGGTTGGTAATGATGCCCACCAGCTCGTCGTTTTCACAGATGGGTACACCGGAAATTTTATATTTGCCCATCAAGGCGTCGGCCTCGTAGACAAAGTTATCGGGAGAAAGGAAGAAGGGATCGTTGATAACGCCGTTTTCACTGCGCTTGACCCGCTGAACCTCTTCGGCCTGCTGAGCGATGGGCATATTCTTATGGATAACGCCGATACCGCCCTCACGGGCCATGGCAATGGCCATCTTGCTTTCGGTAACGGTATCCATAGCGGCGCTCATCAGCGGCACGTTCAGCTTGATCTTATTGGTCAGCCGGGTATTGAGCTTAACGGTGTTCGGCAGTACCTCGCTCTTAGCGGGAACCAGCAAAACGTCGTCAAAAGTCAGAGCCTCTTTCAACACTTTATCTGCGTAATTCATACTTCCATCTCCTTACTGAAATTTTTATTTATTTAATTTAACATTTTACCTTATTTTCACCGAAAAAGCAAGGGTTATTTTAAAACTTTTTCGCCATCAAACAGAATGATCCCGTAACCGCTGCCCATGTTTTTTCCTTCCAGCAAATAGGCCTTCAGCCGCCGTTGCAGATTGCTGTTTTCGGGGAGCTTTTTCAGGTCAGTCTCGGCGCCGAAGATCCGCCAGATATTTTTGTTTTCCGGGCTTTCTTTGGTATACAGAACGGTAAACAGATCGTAGAAAGCCCTGAGGTTGCTCCCCTCGGGGTACACCTCATACATCGGCGGATACAGCATCCAGGTACTGCAGACCACCTTTAAGACGCCGTCCTCCGGCTTGTAAAAATCGTAAGCCTTTTTCAAAGAATCAAGTACCAGCTCCGGTGTCAAGGGACCGCTGGAAGGAATATGGCAATTGTAGACCAGCTCCCCCTCTTGATATTTTCCGTAAGCATATTTCAGTTCTCTCGGCTCATACTGCAGCCGCCCCAAAGCGTGCCGGTCGCCAATGAAAAAGCCCCGGAACCAAGGCGCCACAAAGCTACCCCAGATACCTTTTACGTTCTTGCATTCCATCAGCTTGCAGCGAAGATCGGCCATAGAATTCCAAAAGACCTCTTCCTCCCAGCCCTTCTGCTTGTAGACGTACCGCAGGGAATGGGCGCACCACAGAGCAAACACCAGATCGGCGGCGTAGGGGTGCACCCCTGCCTGCTCCGCCACCTCTTTGACGGTTTCGGCATAGTTTTCGCCCTCATCCAGAAACAAATCGTCCATAGCGACCATCAGTTTTTGCGTAGCGCCGGGCACCGCCATCATCTTATCAAAATCCGAAGAAAGGGATAACACCGCTTCATCCGGAAAGCCTAATTTTCTGCCGATTGTTGCGATCAAGACATATCACCTCATTATAATAATATCTGTATTATACTATAGTTTGGAGCGAAAGTCTATAATTGACAAGTTTTTTGTATTTTGTTATAATATAAATTTGTTAATGTTGAAATTTTAATTCGGAGGGTTTTATGGCCAGAAAGAATGAATATAACGACGAGAGTATCGTCCAGTTAAAAGGCCCCGATAAAGTCCGGCTGCGGCCGGGCGTTATCTTCGGCTCCGACGGTCTGGACGGTTGTGAGCCCGCCATTTTCGAGATCCTTTCCAACTCCATCGACGAGGCCAGAGAGGGTCACGGCAATAAGATCGTCGTCACCCGTCATAAGGATCGATCGGTCACGGTAGAGGACTTCGGGCGGGGTATGCCGGTGGGCTACAATCAGCGGGAGGAACGGTTCAACTGGGAGCTGATCTTCTGCGAGCTGTACGCCGGTGGTAAATATAACACCAACCAGGGGCAGAACTACGAATATTCCTTAGGTCTGAACGGCTTGGGTGCCTGTGCTACGCAGTTCGCCTCAGAGTATATGGACGTAGAGGTCTATCGGGACGGTAAAAAATACACCCTGCACTTTGAAAAGGGCTTTAATATCGGCGGTCTGACCGAGGAGCCGATCACCGGCAAGCGTACCGGCACCGTGATCCATTGGAAGCCGGACCGGGAGGTCTTTACCGATATCGCCGTCAGCGCCACCTATTATGAGGACATCCTGCAAAAGCAGGCGGTGGTCAACGCGGGTCTGACCTTCATCTTCAAAAATGAAGTTGAAAAGGGCTTTGAGACCAAGGAATATTGCTACAAAGAGGGTATTTTGGACTACACCCGTGAGCTTTTGGGCGAGGACGCCCTTTCCCAGCCGGTATTCTGGCAGGACGAGCGGATCGGTAAGGACCGTGAGGATCGCCCGGAATATAAGGTCAAGCTTTCCTGCTGTGTTGCCTTTTCCAACCGGGTCAACCTGATCGAATACTACCACAATTCCAGCTTTCTGGAGCACGGCGGCGCGCCGGACAAGGCGGCCAAGGTGGCATTTGTAGCCGAGATCGATGCCTATCTCAAAAACAACGGAAAATATAATAAAGGCGAAAGCAAGATCACCTTTAACGACGTTGCCGACTGCCTGGTGCTGGTCTCCAACTGCTTCTCCACCATCACCTCTTACGAGAACCAGACCAAAAAAAGCATCACCAATAAATTTATCCAGGAATGTACCACCGATTTTCTGCGCCAAAACCTGCGGATCTATTTTATC
>CAYLIT010000200.1:0-3545 GCA_964383835.1 uncultured Eubacteriales bacterium | reverse complement strand
AACTATTGCTTCTCCAAGAGCTATCATCTGCGCATCGTTGACCGTGTTGGCGGCGGTGACTCCTTCGGCGGCGGCTTGATCTACTCCCTCCTGAGCGGCAAGTCCACCCAGCAAGCCATCGAGTTCGCAGTAGCCGCTTCCGCTCTGAAGCATACTGTGGAAGGCGACTACAACCGCGTAGGCGTAGCCGAGGTCGAAAAGCTGGCCGGCGGCGACGGCTCCGGTCGTGTACAGCGCTAAACGATAAAATTTTAACCACCCACATTTGCGGGTGGTTATTTTTTTCTTAAATATACATTTTTGGCACTAAATTCTCGTTTTTTGCGCAGAAATTCACGTTTCTTTATGGTATTCTATACTCAAAGGAGTGTGAAACACATGAAAAACGATATGATTTGGGCCTTTTTGATCCACTTGAGCCGCAATTTGTGGGACGACACGGAAGCACCTGTTCGTGGACTTTATATGCCTCATACCAAGGAGGAAAACGAAACCGATCCGGAAACCTGGGATGCGGTCATCGCCGCCCTGCCCGCCTACGGGATCAATACCCTGGTGATCGATTTAGGAGATGCCATCGTCTATGACTCTCACCCGGAGATCGCCGCCCCTGATGCCTGGAGCAAAGAGTTCTTCAAAAAGAAATTGGATGAGGTGCGTGCCCTTGGTATTACCCCCATTCCAAAACTAAACTTCTCGGCCGGTCATGACCGCTGGATGAAGGATTACAGCCGTATGATCTCCACCCCGATCTATTATCAGGTTTGTGCCGATCTCATCAAAGAGGTCTGCGAGCTTTTTGATTCTCCCGCTTACTTCCATCTTGGAATGGACGAAGAAACAGAGCAATACCAGCGCTACAACCTGCTGACTACCATCCGCAATGAGCAGCTTTGGTGGCACGATCTTCGATTCCTTGCCACCAAGTGCGAAAAGTACGGCGCTCGTCCTTGGATCTGGGCGAATTGCACCCTTGAAAAATATCCTAAGACCTTTACGGAGCAGATGCCGAAATCGGTCATTATGACCAATGGGTACTACGGTAAATACTATAATGAATACTGTGGTGCTGAACTCAAAAAGAAATCCGATCACTATATCGACTTCCATCATTTCTACAATGATAACGGCTATGATCAGATCCCCTTATGCTCCACCTGGAGATACCGCAGTAATCCCTTCCAGACCCTGGCATTGGTTAAGGATCAATTGGATTCAGGGCTTATTAAGGGATTCATCATGGCCACCTGGCTTCATACGGTACCCGATGAAAAGCACGGCTTGATCCATGGTGCCGAAAAGCTCTATTATGCACGTAAAACCGTTTATCCCGAAACGTTGGAGTAAAGAAAATCCCCCGCCGAGCGGGGGATTTTTCATATATCTTCTGCCAAGACCCGTCGTTTTTCCCACATTCCGGAAAGGAAGTAGATAAGGCCGGGAATGGCACAGCCGTAGGGGGCCAGACCGTAGCCCAGCACAAAGCCGTAGAACCCGAAATTCAAGGCGATACCGAAGAGCCAGCTCAAGCCGATGCGCAGGCCCACTCCGTCCAGAATAGAGAGCACCAGCCCTAATCTGGCATTGCCGATACCTTGAATGAAAGCATGGGTGCCCCGCATGATGGCCAGTGCCGGGAACATCCAAAGAATAGCGGCAATAAAGGTGCCGGACATTTCATGTACCAAGGGATCTTCGGAGAAGAGCATGAACATTTCTTTGCCGATGGTGACGTAAAGAGTCATACAGATCACCGTAAACACCCCGGCGAACAGCCAGGAATAACGCACGATCTGTTTACTGCGTTTATTCTGCCCTGCGGCGATATTCTGCGCAATCATCGGCATGGAGGCGTGTTGGATACCCTGGGAGATCTTATTGATGATATCGTCGATCTTCATGCCGACGCCGAAGGTGGCGGAGGCCACCACGCCGATATCGTTGACCATGGAGTTGACGTACAGCATCGAAAGGTTGATACACCCTGACTGGATGGCCATGGGCGTTCCCAGGCTAAAAATCATACCGCAATATTTTTTGATAGGAATAAAGCTGTTCAGCTTGAAATCAAAGCCAAAGGACTCTTTATGGCGGTACAGACACCAAAGGGAGAACAAGAAGGAAGCCGCCTGCCCGATAATGGTCGCCCATGCGGCACCGGCCACCCCCATTCCCATATACCCGGTAAACAGGATATCCAGCACCAAATTGATCAGCGAGGCAAGTCCTATGAACAGGAAGGGGCGTTTGGAATCCCCCATCCCCCGCAGTACTGCCGCCACCATATTGTAGCCGGCGGTAAATACAAGACCTGCGCCACAGATAATCATATAATCGCTTGCCATATCGTAGGACTCGGTGGGAATGTTCATCACCTGCAGGATGGGATCCTTAAACAGCAATACGACTCCCGAAAAGAAGATGCCGATGGCAAAGACCAGAGTGAACAGCGTACCGATCACAAAATTGATCTCCCGCCGTTTATTGGCACCCAGTGCCTGAGAGACCAGAACCTGCCCTGCATTGGCAAAGCCCAGGCAGACCATGGTAGCAAAGTTTAAAATCAAACTGCTTTGGGAAACTGCCGAAAGTCCTGCCGTTCCCACGTAATGCCCCACGATCACCATGTCCACCGTGCTGTAAAGCACTTGCAGGGCATTGGAGGCCATAAAGGGCAGCATAAACCAAAACAACTGCTTGGGAATACTTCCTTTTGTAAAATCTTTGGAGAATTTTTTAGTACTCATATATGTACCTCAAAAATCCGCAAGGTGAACTGCCTTGCGGATTTCTATTATGCATGATATAACTTTTTGGTTTGGTAACGGGGTTCGCAGGTGAGATTGATCCCTAACTTGCGGAAGGTCTGCTCGTCCACCCGGGAGAGGATGACCGAGGAATGGGCCTCCAGCCCCTTCAGCTTGCCCAACTGATCCATGGCCAGCTTGGCAGTCTCGTCGGTGGCGGCGCAGATGGAAAGGGCGATCAGCACCTCGTCGGTATGCAGGCGGGGGTTATGGTTGCCCAGAACGCCGGTCTTCATCCGCTGGATGGGCTCGATGATGGTGGGAGATAACAACTGCACCTCATCGGGAATGCCGCCCAATACCTTCAGTACGTTCAACAGCATGGAAGAGGACGCCCCCAGCAAGGAGGAGGTCTTACCGGTGATGATGCGGCCGTCATCCAGCTGGATGGCGGTGGCGGGAGCACCGGTCTGCTCGGCCTTGGCGGTAGCCGCGGCGGCCACCGGGCGGTCTTCCGCAGTAATATGCAGTTTGTTCATCAAAAGCTCGATCTTGGAGACCTCGGACTGCTCGCTCATGCCCTGGCGCACGTTGCCCAGGGCGGCATAGTAACGGCGGATGATCTCCTGATTGGCGGCGTCCCGCACCGCTTCATCGTCGCAGATGGCACAGCCGGCCATATTAACGCCCATGTCGGTAGGGCTCTTATAGGGGGATTCCCCCATGATCCGCTCCATCATCGCGTTGACCACCGGGAAGATCTCGATATCCCGATTGTAGTTGACGGTGGTCTCGCCG
>CAYLIT010000199.1:0-3551 GCA_964383835.1 uncultured Eubacteriales bacterium | reverse complement strand
CCGAAGGCGCTGTCCTCTACGTTGAACTTTTCGGGATCCCAATCGCCCCAGGCGTTGCCGGTATTGGTCTGGTTATTCAGCTTATGGAAGGTGGTACCTACGCAGTACTTGGGCTTATAGTTATCCATGGTCCAAAGGGTCAGATCCAGAGCATGGGTACCGATATCGATCAAAGGACCGCCGCCCTGCTCGTACTCGTTGAGGAATACGCCCCAGGTGGGAACGGCACGCCGACGGATGGCGTAGGCTCTTGCATAATAAATGTCACCAAAAAAGCCGTCCTCGGCCTCGGCCTTCACGTATTGTGCATCGGCACGGTAACGGTTCTGATAACCGATAGAAAGGGTACGGCCGGTCTCTTTGGCAGTCTCGACCATCTCTTTGGCCTCTGCCGCGTTGATGGCCATGGGCTTTTCACAAAGCACGTCCTTGCCTGCTTTCAGCGCGGCGCAGGAGATCTCGCAGTGACTGCGGTTGGGGGTACAGACGTGAACGACCTCGATCTCTTCACAAGCGAGCAGTTCCTTATAGTCTGCCGTAAACTTGGCGCCTTCGGCGCCGTAGGTCTTGGCGGCCTCTTCGGCACGATCCACAAGGATGTCGCAGAAATAGATCAGCTCTACCCGGCCTTGCTCTGCCAGACCCTTCAATGCAGGCAGGTGCTTACCGTTAGCAATACCACCGCATCCGATGACGCCGACCTTAAATACACGAGTTACTTCAGTCTTTTTTTCGAATTTATTAAATCCGGCCATAATTTTCCTCCTAAAAAAGATTCTAACATTAGTATAAAACAGTACGAATTATAAGTCAATAGAACAGTTTACGAAAATTTTGCATTGCATTTCGTTTGGAGATGGTCTATACTTGAACTGAACCTATCGTTTTATTTAAAATCACAAAAAGGAATAAGACCAGATGAAGCAATACGTCGATCGCGGCAACGGCAAGGCCGCCTATCTTCAGCTCTATGAGCATCTACGCCGGGATATTACCGCAGGCGTTTATCCCTACGGGAGCCGTCTGCCCTCCAAACGCCTTCTGGCAGAAGAGACGGGGGTGAGCGTCATCACTGCTCAGCACGCCTATGAACTGTTGGCAGAAGAGGGTTATATCGAAGCACGCCAGCGCAGCGGCTACTTTGTGACCTATCGGGAGCGGGATCTTTTGGCGGTGGCATCCTCCAAAAAAACAACACGTTCAACACCCCACGCAGTCAAAGCCCCCTTCCCCTACTCGGTGCTGGCCAAGACCATGCGGCGGGTACTGACCGACTACGGCGAAAGTATTCTGATCAAATCCCCCAACCATGGGTGCGCCGAGCTACGGAGCGCCATTGCCGCTTATCTTGCCCGCAGTAACGGCATCACCGTGCGGCCGGAGCAGATCATCATCGGCTCGGGGGCGGAATATCTCTACAGCCTTTTGGCCCAGCTTTTGGGGAAAGAACATATTTTCGCGCTGGAGGATCCCTCTTACGATAAGATCCGGCGGGTATACGGCGCCCATAATGTACAGTACGATCTCTTGAAGCTGGGGCCCGACGGCATCCGTACCGCCGAGCTGGAGCGGACCCGTGCTTCCGTCTTGCACGTGACCCCCTTCAACAGCTTCCCCGGCGGTATCACCGCCGATGCCTCCAAGCGCAGTGAATATCTGCTTTGGGCCCGGGAGCGGGGCGGCTATCTGATCGAGGATAATTATGAATCCGAACTGACGGTATCCCGCAAGCACGACGACCCCATCTTTTCGCTGGCGGGCGGAGAATCGGTCATTTACCTTAATACCTTTTCCCAAACCATCGCCCCCTCCATCCGAGTGGGATATCTGCTGTTGCCGGAATCGTTGCTGCCTGCCTTTGAGCAACGACTGGGCTTTTACTCCTGCACCGTACCCGTCTTTGAACAGTATGTGCTGACCGAATTGCTGAACAGCGGGAATTTTGAACGGCATATCAATCGGGTACGCCGCTCCCGTCGTAAAAATCTGGTTATATAAAAAACTGCAGAACTGGATATTTCATCAAGACCAAAATCTGCTATAATAAGGGTATATTAGTAAAAGGAGACCTTATTATGTCTTATAAAAAAGTTTTAACCATTCAAGATATTTCCTGCGTGGGTCAGTGCTCGCTGACGGTGGCCTTGCCCATCCTTTCCGCCTGCGGGCTGGAGACCTGCATTCTGCCTTCGGCGGTGCTCTCTACCCATACCGCCGGCTTTACCGATTTTACCGTCCGGGACCTGGCGGAGGATATCCCCGCCATCCATCGCCATTGGCAAAAGGAGGGCATCCGTTTTGATGCTATTTATACCGGCTATCTGGGCAGTATCGGCCAGATCGACGACGTAAAAGCGATCATGGATACCCTGCTTACCGAAGGGGGAGTACGCATCGTGGATCCCGCCATGGGCGATAACGGCAAGCTCTACCCCGCCTTTGACCTGGCCTACGCCGAAGCCATGAAGCGGCTTTGCTTCAACGCTGACATCATCCTGCCCAACATTACCGAGGCCTGCTACCTCACCGGCATGGAGTATAAAGAGCAATATGACCGCGCGTATATCGACGCCCTTTTGGAAAAGCTGACCGAGGGCGGCGCCAAGACCGTCGTTTTGACCGGTGTTTCTTACGCCCCCGACAGTACCGGCGTGGTGGTTCTGGAAAATGGTGTCTATTCCTACTACGAGCATTATAAATTCGAAAAGGGCAGTCACGGCACCGGCGACGTTTACGCCTCTGCTTTTACCGGCGCTTATCTGAATGGAAAATCCGCTCCCGAGGCCTCCAAGATCGCCGC
The DNA here is from genome assembly GCA_964383835.1 of uncultured Eubacteriales bacterium. Taxonomy (GTDB): domain Bacteria; phylum Bacillota; class Clostridia; order Oscillospirales; family QAKW01; genus QAKW01. The sequence continues at coordinate 751 of CAYLIT010000199.1, read as the reverse complement.
CGACTATACCCTCAAATGTATCGAGATCACCCAGCAGGATCCTGACCATTGGTACGGCGTAAAATTTGAACTCGCCCTGCCGGAATTGATTAAGAAGTTATAAATGAAAGCATTGCAACAATTGCCGGAAGGTTATCATCCTCTGCTATCTATTGACCTGCAAAAAGATAAAAGGCTGGCTCTTTTGATCAATGGCATCGCTCTGGGGATCATGGTGATCCTGGTGGCCATTATGCAACCCTTTGTTTCCTTCTTTACGCTTTTCGATATGTCGCAAGGACTATTGGCTTATAGCTTCCGCTTTTTAGCATTGTCAGCAGGAATTATCCTCTATATGATCCTGCACGAGCTGGTTCACGGCATTGCAATGAAAGCCTGCGGCACGAAAAAGGTACGCTACGGCTTTACCGGCCTTTATGCCTTTGCCGGCAGTGATGACTATTATGATAAAAAGAGCTACATCGTCATCGCGCTTGCTCCTGTTGTAATTTGGGGAATCGTGCTTTTGATCTTAAATTGTGTGATCCCCGTAAGCTACTTCTGGGTGGTTTATTTCATCCAGATCGCCAATATTTCCGGCGCGGCCGGAGATTTCTACGTCACCTGGAAATTCTCTCGTCTGCCCCAAGACATCTTGGTACAAGACAACGGCGTAAGCATGACTGTGTATTCTGCCCAATAAAAAAATCTCCCCACCGGGGCAATGTCATTAAGTTAATAAGAAACGAGACTCCAAGAGATTGGGGTCTCG
>CAYLIT010000198.1:0-3555 GCA_964383835.1 uncultured Eubacteriales bacterium | reverse complement strand
AACACGAACCTCTTTGCTTTTGCCCTACGGGGCAGAAGAATAATCCGAAAGGAGAGAGAGATGAAAGGAAATATTGCGAGCAAGGTGGAAGCCCTGGCAAAGCCGGTGGCAGAAGGCTTGGGCTACGAGCTGTTTGACGTGGAATACGTCAAAGAGGGGCCGGATTTCTTTTTGAGATTGTATATCACCAAGGAAGAAGGCATCGCCATCGAGGATTGCGAGGCCATGTCCCGGGCGGTGGATCCGTTGCTGGATGAGGCGGATCTCATCAAGGATCACTATTACCTGGAGGTTTCCTCGGTGGGGCTGGACCGCCCGTTGAAAAAGGAAAAGGATTTTATGTATTTTATGGGTGAGCCCATCGAAGTAAAGCTTTTCCGCCCGATGGAGGGCAGTGATTATTGGGTAGGGCAGCTGACCGGCTACGAGGACGGCCGCTTTACCGTCGATTGCAAAGGGAAGGTTTTAGAGCTTGCGGTGAAGGATGCAAGACTGATCCGTCCCTGGGTTGATTTTTCGTAAATACTGATACATATAATTAGGAGGAACAAGAAAAAAGAAATGAAGAACGCAGAATTTTTCAAAGCATTAGATCTGATCGAGGCTGAAAAGGGCATTCCTGCCGATTACATGATCGAAAAGGTAGAGGCCGCTCTGCTGGCCGCCGCTAAGCGTGCTTACGGTACTTCCGATAACGCCGAGGTGATCGTCAACCGCGAAAAGAACGAGATCAAGCTGATCATCAAAAAGACCGTTGTGGAGGAGGTGACCGATCCCGCTCTGGAGATCACTCTGGAGGAGGCACACGACACCGTTTCCAAGCGCCTGAAGCTGGGCGACGAAGCCAAGATGGAGATCAAGACCAAGGAGTTCGGCCGTATCGCGGCGCAGAACGCCAAGCAGGTCATCATCCACGGCATCCGCGACGGCGAGCGCGGTCTGCTGTATCAGGAATTCAACAGCAAGGAAAGCGAGATCATCACCACCACCGTCAACCGTGTGGAGCCCAACGGCAACGCCATCCTGGATATCGGCAAGAGCCAGGCCATGCTCATCCGTAACGAGCAGATCCCCGGCGAGGTGCTGAACCCCGGCGATTTCGTCAAGATCTACGTGGTAGAGGTCCGCTCCGCCCAGAAGGGTCCCCAGGTGCTGATCTCCCGTACCCATCCCGGCCTGGTGAAGCGGCTGTTTGAACTGGAGGTTCCCGAGATCTTCGACGGCTCCGTCGAGGTAAAGGCCATCGCCCGTGAGGCCGGTAGCCGTACTAAGATCGCCGTTTACTCCGAGGACGAGAACGTGGATCCCGTAGGCGCTTGCATCGGTGCACGCGGTATGCGTATCACCAAGATCTGCGAAGAGCTGAAGGGCGAGAAGGTGGACGTCATCCGCTACAGCGAGGATTCTGAGGCTTATATCGCCTCCGCATTGGCTCCCGCCAAGATCCTCAGCGTAGCCGCCGACGATGCCGCTCATACCTGCGTGGTGGTGGTCAGCGACGATCAGCTTTCCCTGGCTATCGGTAAAGAGGGTCAGAACGCCCGTCTGGCTGCCAAGCTGACCGGCTACAAGATCGATATCAAGCCGCTTTCCAAAGTAGGTGAGTAAGCGTTGGCAAAAGAACGTAAAATACCCATGCGGATGTGCCTGTGTTGCCGTGAAATGAAGGCAAAGCGGGAGCTTGTGCGCGTGGTGCTCAATAAAGAAGGCGAGATCTCGGTGGATCTGACCGGCAAGGCGCCGGGCAGAGGGGCTTATCTTTGCCGTGAGCCGGAATGTGTGGCAAAGCTGACCAAGACGCGCGCTTTGGATCGCGGCTTCGGCCGGGCGGTGCCCGAAGAGATCTACGAACGGCTTCAGAAGGAGCTGATCGCAAGTGAATAAGATTTTATCAACGCTGGGGCTTGCCCGCCGTGCGGGTCGGCTCAACTATGGCTTTGATATGGTAATGGCAGGCTTGGATAAGACCCATCTTTTGCTGTTGGCAGAGGACGTGGCGCCCAGAACCTGCAGAAATATCGAGGCAGCCGCCGGGGAATGGAACATCCCGGTCCATAAGCTGCCGGTTACCAAGGACCAACTTGGCGTCAGTATCGGTACCAAGCCGGTGGGGATCATCGGTGTGACCGATCGGGGGTTCGCCCGCAGTCTGACGCAATCTATCGAAGGGGGTAAATAATATTGGATCAGAAATACAGAGTGCATGAATTTGCAAAGGATTTCAGCATCAAAAGCGCCGAAGTCATGGAGCTTCTGGATAAGCTGGAAACCAAGGAACGCACCCACATGGCGGTGCTGACCCAGAGAGAATTGGATTATCTCTTTAATCACTATACAAAGAAGGCAGAGGTCAAGGATTTCAACGCCTATTTCGAGCTGGCCAACCGCCCCGATCCCGAGGGAGAAAAGAAGCCGAAGCCGAAGGTAGAGGCACCCAAAGAAGAGCCGAAGAAGGAAGAGCCCAAGAAAGAGGCTCCTAAGCAGACCGGCCCCCGCCTCATCTCCAAGGCGGAACCCAAGAAGGAAGAGCCTAAAAAGGTGGAGCAGCCCAAGAAGCCCGAACCTAAAAAGCCTGAACCTAAAAAGCCCGAACCCAAAAAGGAAGCTCCCAAGCAGAGCGGTCCCCGCCTTATTTCCAAGGCAGAGCCGCAGAAGCAAGCTCCGAAGCAGACCGGCCCTCGCCTGATCTCCAAGGCAGAGCCGCAGAAGCAGGCAGCCAAGCCTGTCGAACAGCCCAAGCAGACCGGCCCCGTCAAGCCGGTGCAGCAGCCTAAGAAGAAGGAAAAGGGCCCCCGCCAGGTGCAGAGCTACGAGCGCACCGTGCGGGTGGTGGATACCCGTACCCAGGACGTCAACCTGAGCAAGTACGACGATAAACTGATGGATCTGGCCAACAGCCACGAGGGCCGCAACACTGCCGGTGCCTCCAAGCAGAAGATCCAGAAGAAGAATCAGCGTCCCGGCCAGTACGGCACCAAGAAGAAGAAGGAAACGGAGGCAGAGCGTTTGAAGCGGATCGAACTGCAAAGAAAGCAGGCTAAAATGAAGATCCAGGTTCCCGACGAGATTTCGGTGGGCGAGCTGGCTCTCAGAATGAAGGTCAACGTAGCACAGGTCGTGAAGAAGCTGATGACCCTGGGCATCATGGCCGGCGCCTCCCAGATGATCGATTACGATACCGCATATCTGGTGGCCGAGGAATTTGATATCCGGGTAGAGAAGGAGATCATCCTCTCCATCGAGGATCGCTTGATCGACGACCGTGAGGACGATGCTGCTGATCTGGAGAAGCGCTGTCCCGTCGTTGTGGTCATGGGTCACGTTGACCACGGTAAGACCTCTTTGCTGGACGCCATCCGTAACGCTAACGTAGCAGGCGGCGAGGCCGGCGGTATTACCCAGCACATCGGTGCTTATAAAGTGAAATGCAACGGTGAGGATCTCACCTTCCTGGATACCCCGGGTCATGCGGCTATTACCGCAATGCGTGCCCGAGGTGCACTGGCTACCGATATCGACATTCTGGTGGTTGCCGCAGACGACGGTATCATGCCC
>CAYLIT010000197.1:0-3571 GCA_964383835.1 uncultured Eubacteriales bacterium | reverse complement strand
TTCTTATATGATTGCAGGTATGCCATTTTTGCGAAAACCTTCAAAGTGCCGAAAAGCCAGTCATATCAAGGGTTTTCGGGCTCTCGGAAATGCGGGTTGTTCTTTGGCGGTCGTGGCATCTGCGGCCATATCCTCAAAGAGGTCGGTGATGGGGTCGCCCTTGGACTGGAAGGTGGTGGAACTCCAGGGCTCGCCGCTGGCAGCTTGGGGCCAGATCCCTGCGGTGTGATCCACGTAATAGTCGGCAAAGCCTTGGTTTTGGATCTCATCAGCAGAAAGTCCCTTTAAAAGCTGTCGCACGATGGTGGAAACGATCTCCATGTGGGCGAGCTCCTCCGTGCCGATGTCCGTCAAGGTGGCAGCAATTTCGGGGTAGGGCATCACGTAGCGCTGGGAAAGATAGCGCTGAGAGGCACCAAGTTCTCCGTCAGGACCACCGAATTGACTGATTATAACCTTTGCCAATTTGGCATCGGGCTTTTTGATATCCACCGGGTATTGCAGTCGTTTCTGGTAACTCCACATAGTTTACATGCCTCCTTCCCAGGGCCAGGGGGTGGTGGCCCAGTCCCAGCTACCGTTCATACCGCCGTTTTCCGGTCGGATGGGTCCGAATTTTTCCTCGTACCGCGCAACGGCCTGATGATATAATTCCATTTTGCGGTTGTAGTAATCCAAGGCGTTTTTATCGTGGGGGTGGGTGTCCAAAAAGAGGCGGGCATCATCGGCGGCAAAGCCGTTGGCATAGACCGCCTCCATCATCTTTCGTTTTTCGGTCATTTTTGGGCACCTCCCTCAAAGGGCAGATCCAACTGACGGAAGATGGTTCCTCGGTAGAGAGCATCCTCCGGCTCATAAAGATCCTGCCATTGCTGGACTGGCACATAGGCCATGGCCAGCACCATGGGGTCTGGCATGGCGTGGTGTTCGTGGTGCGGTGTATTATTCATGGGACCGGCGGGCAGGTCCGAGCGCATTCGCAGGGGCGGTGCCAGCAGATCTCTGAGATCAAAATCATCCATAGCGTATCTCCTTTCGTTCTTATTAAATGAAGGGAGCGGAAAAAAGGTGCAAAATCCTGTTTACTTTCCGTGGGCGTTGTGGTACAATAATTGGAGAATTAATCGATAAGGAGAATTTACAATGGCGGCAAAAAAAGAAAAACTGCCCTTTACCCTCTATAAAGGCTATCCGCTGGTTCGTAGCGGCAATTGTATTTATTACGGCGATCCCAAGGATCCTTATGTGATCTTCATCAACATTCTGGCCACCGACGGTACGGCCGAGGATCTGCCCACCAAGGTTTCGGTGGAGCTGCTTTCCACCGACGAGAGCGTTTCTATCTTTGAGCGTTCCCAGAAGAAGAGCGAAAAGAACAGCCTTTACGAGGCATTGGATATCGGCCAGGTTTGGCTACAGAGAGCACTTTCCAAAAAGTAAAAATGGAATTGATTTCAAAACTGTTCAATTTAATGGAGCAAGCCGGTTTGGTGCGTGGGTTACTGATCGCCGCCGTCTGTTGGTTGGTGATCGCCATTGCTTGCTGGCTTTTGGGTGCCGTAGCACTTTATGGAACCGGGCGTAAAAAGGAACTCAAGCCGTATCTGCCGGCCTTTTTGCCGGGCGGACAGATCTGGTACATCCTTAAACTGGCCGGCAGAGAACGCACGGCCTGTACCGCAGAGCACCTGTTGTGGTGGAGTTCCGCTTTAACGGTCTGCGGTGGCGCAGCAATAATATGGTCAGCCTATTTCTTTATTTTGGATTCCTGGGGTGCCTTTTTCGGCTTGTTGATTCCGGGCATTTTATTGGTTCTTGTGGCGGTTGTAATGTATATCTGCATTCGTGTCATGGAACTGAAATGCCTTTGGGTTATGTTGAAGCGTTGGCAATGGGCACTTTCTCTGGTGGGAACCCTGTTGTTTTTGCCGGTTCAGCGGATCCTGCTTTTTGCGGCGTATAAACGAAAAGTTCAATAAAAGAAGCAACCCGACTTTGTCGGGTCGCTCTTGCTTATAGGAGGTTTATGATGGCAAGAAAGTATTTGTTTGCAGAAGAAGGAAATTGGTATAAGGCCAATCTCCATTCCCATTGTACCGATTCCGACGGCACTTTAAGCCCCGCCGAGGTCAAAGAAAAGTATAAGGCGAAGGGCTATCAGATCTATGCTTATTCCGATCACCATGTGCTGATCCCCCATCCCGAGCTGAAGGACGATAGCTTTTTGCCCATCACCTCCACCGAGGCCAGCATCAAGGACTTCCGCGACCCCGATAACGACGAGCGGCAGACCTATCATCTGAACTTTTTCGCCAAGGATGAACTGTGCGATAAGTTCGTAGATTTCCCCCGCCTGGAACTGCAGGATAAGCGGGAATACAGCGTCGAGATCATCAATGACCTCATCAAGCGGGCCAATGAAGCCGGCTTCCTTTCCCAGTATAATCATCCCTACTGGAGCACCCAGACCGTTAAGGACTTCGGGCCCTTAGAGGGTCTTTGGGGCTTTGAGGTCTTTAACGGCGGCAGTCAGGCTCACGCCTGTAACGGCTGGGGCGACCAGCAGTTTGTAGAGATGCTGTGGGAGGGGAAATATACCTGCCCCACCGCCGGTGATGATAACCACGGGCCGGCCAATACCGATAACCCCAAGGACGACAGCTTCCGTTGCTTCACCATGATCCGTGCCAAGGAGCTGGAATATAATACCGTTCTGAAAGCCATGGAGGACGGCCAGCTTTACGCTTCCTTAGGGCCCACCATCGAAGAGCTTTACGTGGAGGATGAGGTGGTACATATCAAGACCTCTCCTGCCTGTAAGATCTTGATGCGAACCCAATACCGTGGTTTTAAGTGCGAATACTCCCATAACGACGATCTGACCGAGGCGGCCTTTGATCTTTCCACCTTCAAGACTCCGCCCCGCTATATTCGCTTTGAGATCTGGGATACCCACAATCGCCGTGCCGTTACCCGCGCCTTTTTGCCGGAGGAATGGAAGTAATGAAATATATTGCCAATGCGATCGGTATTGCGGCGGTTATCGTCTATCTTCTCAGCTACCAGCAAAAGACCCACAAGAAGATTGCTGCATTTAATATGACCTGCAGAGGGTTGTATGTGTTGCAGTATGTCCTGTTGGGCGCCTATTCGGGTGCGGTGCTGGATATCCTTTGTATGGTGGCCCTGTTGCCTGCCCAACGTAAGGAAAAGGCTTGGGTCCAAAAGTGGCGGTTCCCGATCATCCTTGCTTCGGCACTGGCATTGATCGTTGCCGGATTGTTGTTAGATAAAACAATTTTCGGCCTGCTTGTTATCCTCGGATGCCTGTTGCAGATGATCGCATTTTGGATGGACTCGGAAAAAAAGATTCGTCTGGTCTGTTTGATGGCCTGCCCCTGCTGGCTGGCTTATAATCTGGCAAGTGGGGCCTACGGCTCTTGCATCGGTGATATCATGTCTTTTATGTCTATCATCATTGCAATGTTCCGTTATGATTTCAAAAAAGTAAAATAAAAAGAGCCGTATCTGTGGATCCGGCTTCAGACTGTCAAAAAAGGCACAGACCGCA
>CAYLIT010000196.1:0-3572 GCA_964383835.1 uncultured Eubacteriales bacterium | reverse complement strand
GAAGCGCCGGAGCCTGCCGAGCTGCCCGAGGCAACCCCTGTGGAGCAGGTGCGGGGCGAGGTCACCCTGCAGAACGTGGATTTCGGGTATCTGCCGAAAAAGCAAATTCTGCACGATTTTTCGCTGGTGGCCCAGCCGGGTAAAACGGTGGCCATCGTAGGGCCTACGGGCGCCGGAAAAAGTACCCTCATCAACCTGCTGATGCGGTTCTACGAGATCGACAAAGGGCAGGTGTCTTTGGACGGCAAGGCTATTCAGGACATCACCCGCAGTAGTCTGCGGCTGGCGTATTCCATGGTCCTGCAGGAGACCTGGCTGTTTTACGGCACCATCTACGATAACATCGCCTACGGACGACCCGACGCCACCCGGGAGGAGGTCATTGCCGCCGCAAAGGCGGCAGGGATCCATTCCTTTATCATCTCGTTGCCCGAAGGCTACGACACCGTCCTCACCGACGACGCCGCCAACATCTCCAAAGGGCAGAAACAACTGCTGACCATCGCCCGGGCGATGCTGATGAACTGCCAGATGCTGATCTTGGACGAAGCCACCTCCAACGTGGACACCCGCACCGAAAAGCTGGTGCAAAAGGCCATGCTCAAGCTGATGCAGGGCAAGACCTGCTTTGTGGTGGCTCACCGACTCTCTACCATTCGGGATGCAGACCTCATTCTGGTAGTGCGGGACGGCGCTATCGTTCAGCGGGGCACCCATGAGGAATTGATGCAAAAGGGCGGTTTTTACAGAGAACTTTATGACGCACAATTCGAATAAAAAAGCCCCCCACGGGGGACTTTTTTATTGACACAATTTGAAAATAGTGCTAAACTCGTTATCGTCAAAGAGGTGAAAAACTTGAAACTAATCGATTTTCATACCCATATTTATCCCGAAGCCATTGCCGATAAGGCCACCCAGGCGGTGCGGGATTTTTACGAAATGGATCAGGGCGGTGTCCACGGCACGGCAAAGTTTCTGCTGGAGCGGGGCAAGGCGGCAGGCGTGGAGGAATTCGTGGTTCTTCCGGTAGCGCTCAACCCAAAGCAGGTACGCAAGATCAATCAGAATATCATCGACGAGGTGGCGCTTCACCCCGAATTCCACGGCTTCGGCACCGTTCACGCCGCCATGGAGAATATGGAGGAAGAGCTGGAATTCATTGAGCAAAGCAGCTTGAAGGGCGTTAAGATTCATCCCGACACCCAGCTTTTTAACATCGACGACGAGCGGCTGTACCCGATGTATTCCTACATTCAGGGAAAGATGCCCATTATCATGCATACGGGCGATCCCCGCTACGATTATTCCCATCCCCGTCGGCTTCTGAAGGTGATGGAGGAGTTTCCGAACTTAGAGGTCATCGGCGCCCATTTCGGCGGCTGGGGCGTATTTAGTGAGGCTTACGAGCTTTTGAAAAATAAAAACTGCTGGGTGGATCTTTCCAGCTCCCGTCAGTTTTTGAGCGAAGAGGATTTTTATAAATTCATCGATCTTTACGGTGCCGACCGGGTGCTGTACGGCAGTGATTTTCCCCTTTGGGATCCCAAGGTGGAGGCCGAATATTTCATGCAGATGAAGCTTCGGGACGAGGATAAGGAAAAGATCGCTTACCGCAATGCAGAAAAAATTTTAAAAAAGTATTGACAACTGAAAAAAGTTGCGTTAAAATTCTTTACATAATTCATAAATGCAATGATGATATTAAGGGTCTGCAGCCCTACTTTCAGAGAGTCGCCGGTGGGTGTGAGGCGGCAGAGAATGCAGGCATCTGTCTCGTATCGGAGCAGGTTCTCTGAACCGTAGTAAGAGAATCCGGGTGATCCCGTAACAGGTCAAGGGCTTGATGGAGTCCGATGAGTGGTTTCCCTTAAACGGGAAGCAAGGCCGGGTGGTACCGTGGTCAATTATTTTGTTGATCATCCCGCGAAGAGTATTTCTCTTTGCGGGATTTTTTATTTTGAAAGGATTTGAGGTTATGAAAAAGATCATTGTTTCCGACGTTACGTTACGTGCTTATGCCGAGCAGAAAAATGCGCTCTCCTTCCGGGAGAAGCTGAACATTGCCCAGCTACTGGATGCAGCCGGGGCAGACGTGATCGAGCTGGCCGCGCTGGTCAATGAAAAAGAGGACGCCGTGGTCTGCCGTACCATCGCCTCTGCCATGAAGAACGCCTCCGTCGCCATCGACGTGGGCACCTCCCCCGCCACGGCCTGGGAGTGCGTGAAGGACAGCAACGACCCCGTTTTGCAGATCGTTCTGCCCACCTCTACGGTACAGATGGAATATACTTATCATTTGAAGGCACCCAAGATGCTGGATAAATTGGCCGCTCTTTGCAAAGAGGCCGCCGCTCTCTGCCCCCGGGTAGAGCTGGTAGCACGGGATGCCTCCCGCGCGGAGGACGGCTTTATCGCCGCCTGCTGTAAGACCGCCGAAGAGAACGGTGCCACCGCCGTCACCCTTTGCGACGACAGCGGCATCTACTTCCCCGAGGATCACGCCGCGCTGATCCGTGAGATCAAAGAGACCTGCGGCATCAAGGTCTACGTGCAGCCCTCCGACGCCCTTTCCATGGCCGCCGCTTCTGCCATCGAAGCCGTCAAGGCCGGGGCTGACGGCATCAAGACCGCCGTTTGCAACGAGTATCTTTCTGCAGATGTGCTGGCAGATATCTTCCGTGCTAAAAAGGATACTTTGAACGCCACCACCAATCTGGACAGCACTGCTATCCATAAAATCGTCGCCGCCATTGCCGTAGGTAAGGGTGAGGCTGCAGAAGCACCCGCTCTGCAGGAGACCGAAAACACCACCCTTCTCAGCAACACCGCTTCCCTGGCCGATATCACCGCCGCCGTCAAAGAGCTGGGCTACGAGCTCTCCGAGGAGGATCACGGCAAGGTGTTTGAAGAGTTCAAGCGGGTCATCGAAAAGAAAGAGACCATCGGCGCCCGGGAGCTGGAGGCCATCGTTGCCTCTGCCGCCATGCAGGTGCCCTCTACCTTCCACGTGGTCAACTACGTGGTCAACAGCGGTAACATTATCACCGCCACCGCCAACCTGACCTTGGAAAAGGACGGCGAAAAGCTTACCGGCGTTTCCACCGGCGACGGCCCCATTGATGCCGCCTTCCATGCCATTGAGCAGATCGTGGGCCATCACTACGAGCTGGATGATTTCCAGGTCCAGGCCGTCACCAAGGGCCGCGAGGCGGTAGGCTCTGCCCTTATCCGCCTCAGAGCAGACGGCAAGCTCTATTCCGGCAACGGTGTTTCCACCGATATCATCGGTGCCTGTATCCGTGCCTACGTGAACGCACTCAACAAGATCGTATTTGAGGGTTAATGACCATGAAATTAGTTTTTTCAACCAAAAATGTACCGGCCGAAAGCTACATTGCACTTTGCAATCTGACGGCCGAATACGGCTTCGACGGCTTTGAGCTTTATGATCCCAACGCCGAAAAGGAAGCCCACGAGGACAGTATCCTGCGCTCTGCCGTCAACGCGGCGGCCAAAAGAAAGCTGATCAACCGCCATATCGGGGTCTCCTTTCTGACCTGCCCCGATCC
>CAYLIT010000195.1:1431-3601 GCA_964383835.1 uncultured Eubacteriales bacterium | reverse complement strand
AGGATCGCCTTGGCCTGATTGGCAAAGATGATCTCCACCTCTGCGCCGCAGGAGCGAACCAGCTCGCAATAATACTCCACATAGTCCACGCCGGTAAACTCGTGCTTATTGACGCCGAACAGCTCACGGTATTTTTCCAGCGTCAGCACATCACTATAGGGATTCACGCCGGCCTCATCGATCTTATCCATGCTGACCAGTTCATTACCCACCTCATCGGAGGGGTAGCTGAGCATGATCACGACCTTCTTACAGCCCTTTGCGATGCCGCGCAGGCAGATGGAGAAACGGTTCCGGGAGAGGATGGGAAAAATCACACCCACAGTGCCGCCGCCCAGCTTATTCTTCACATCGGTGGCGATATCATCGGTGGTGCAGTAGTTGCCCTGCGCTCTTGCCACGATGGACTCGGTCATCGCGATGACATCGCGATCCCGCATTTCAAAGCCATCGGACTCTGCAGCGGCCAATACGCTATCGGCCACGATAGCGGCAAGATCATCACCCTCACGGATGATGGGGCAACGAATACCCCGAGATACTGTACCGACTCTGCGTTCTTTTGTTTCCATTACTTTCAGATCCCTTCTTTATTAAACCTAAAAATTATAAAACTACCACAAAATATTTTACTGCAACTTATGCCGCAAATCAATATTTTTTTGTAAATTTTATTCAAAAAGCGGGGTAGAAAAATACCGCTCGGCGGTATCGGGCAGTACCGTGACCACCGTTTTGCCCTTTCCCAACCTTTTGGCCAGCTTCATCGCCGCCGCTACGTTGGTGCCGCTGCTGATGCCGCACATGATACCCTCTTTAGACGCCAGATCCTTGGAAGCCTGAATAGCTTCTTCATCCTTAACGATACAAAGATCATCGTAGATCTCCTGATTGAGGATGGCGGGGATCACGCCGTCGCCGATCCCCATCTGAATGTGAGTGCCGATGGAACCGCCCGAAAGGATGGCCGCATTTTCCGGCTCCACCGCCCAGATGGTCATATCGGGATTGGCAGACTTGAGGGTCTCGCCGATGCCGGTGATGGTCCCGCCGGTACCGATGCCGGAGCAAAAGCCGTGGATGGGCTTTCCCACCTGCTCCAGGATTTCAACACCCGTCTGCTCCCGCTGGATGGCGGGGTTGGCGGGATTTTCAAACTGCTGGGGCACAAACACCTTGGGGTCCTCGTCCCGCATCTTCAAGGCCAACGCCAGGCACTCCTCTATACAAGCACCGATGTTGCCGGCGTCATGCACCAAAATCACCTCGGCACCGTAGTGACGGACCAGCTTGCGCCGCTCCTCGCTGACGGAATCCGGCATGATGATCTTGACCTTGTAGCCACGCACTGCGCCGACCAACGCCAGGCCAATGCCCTGGTTGCCGCTGGTGGGCTCCACGATAACGGTATCCGGCCCGATCAGACCCTTTTCTTCGGCATCACGGATCATGTTATGCGCCGTGCGGGTCTTGATGGAGCCGCCCACGTTCAGCCCTTCGAACTTAACAAGAATCTCTGCCCCCTCGGGGTCTGCCATGTGCTGCAGACGAATGATGGGCGTATTGCCCATTGCATCTAAAATCGTGTTACAAATCATAGGGTTCTCCATTTCATCAAAAACATACAATTTATTATATAAGAAAATGAAGGATTTGGCAATAGAAAAAGCAGAGTTTTTCAACTCTGCCTTTCGTTTTTTTAATCAATCCTCTCTTTACCCCAGAAGAAGAGGGCCACGGTACCCGGACCGGTGTGGCTTCCGATGGTGGTTCCGATGTTATTGATAACCACCTTTCCGTTCAGCTTGGGGAATTTGGCTTCCACAATGTCTGCCACCTCACGGGCATCCTCATAGCAGGCGGAATTGCACATAAAGCATTTTCCGCTGTAATCCAACCCGTTTTCGGCATTTTCTTCCATCTGCTGCACGATCGCCTTGATAACGGCGTTCTTCCCGCGGATCTTCTTGCGGGGGATCAGCTTACCCTCGTTGCTGACGTTCAGCAAGGGACAAATGTTCAAGACGGTACCGAACCAGCCGGAAACCTTGGAAACGCGACCGCCCTTCACAAAGAAGGTCAGATCGGTGGTAAAGAACCAATGGTGCATCTTGCGTTTGTTTTCTTCCACCCAGTTATAAAGGGCATCGATCTCCATCCCCTCATCCCG
>CAYLIT010000195.1:0-1421 GCA_964383835.1 uncultured Eubacteriales bacterium | reverse complement strand
TGTCTGCCAAGGTATCCATGATCAGACCAAAACCGGAAGAAGCTGCCAAGGAGTCCACAACGTAAAGCTTGCGGTCGGGGAACTCAGCGCGCAACGTCTCGGCGGCGATGCGGGCGGAATTGGCAGAGCCGGAAATGCCGGAGGAAAGACACAGATGCAGAACGTCCTTCCCCGCCTCTAAAAACCTGCGGAAATAATTCTCATATTCATCCGCGTTGACCTGAGAGGTACGGGTCTCGGCCCCGTCCACCATCTTCTGATAGAACTGATCAAAGGGGATGGTCTGCCCCAGATCGTCCGGATACTGGACTCCGTCCAGCTCGTAATGGAAACAGATGTATTGGATATCCCGCTGGGCAAAATGCTCGGCAGAAAGATCGGCGGTAGAGCAGCAACTCAAGATATAATCCATAAGTACCTCCAAATATGAAAGATTTACCTAACTATTATATCGACAACCGCCGTCGGTTTCAATCGAACCGGCCGTTATTTAATCTATTTTTAATCTTTCATTAAGAAAAGCACCCGATGCATTTGCACCGAGTGCGTTTCTTCACAACCCCAGGCTGACCTGCAGACCACGGTCCACCTGCTGCATGGTGGCATCGCTGATATGCCCCATCTTCTCTCTCAGACGGATCTTATCCAATGTACGCACCTGCTCCAGAAGGATCATGGACTTTCGTTGCAGACCACAGGTCTCCTCGATATTGATATGAGTCGGCAAGCGGGCCTTATCCACCTTGCTGGTGATGGCGGCGGCGATGACGGTAGGGCTGTAGCGGTTGCCGATATCGTTCTGCACGATCAGCACCGGCCGGAGCCCTCCCTGCTCACTGCCCACCACGGGCGAAAGATCCGCATAATAAATATCACCACGTTTGATCATCGCTTTTTGTCCTTTCGGTTTGGTAATACTATTATTAACGCTTTCACGTCCCTTAATTCAGTTTACGATGAAAAAAAATCATGGTGAAAAAAGCAAAAAAACGCTCGCAAAACGAGCGTTTTTCGCTTGATTTTTCACAGATCACCAGTAGTAAAAGGGTAAAAACTCCGACCCAAGCTCTCCCAGAAGCAGGATCACCAGCAGCAGACTCATCAGAGCCGTGGTGATAAAGGCCAGAATGCCTAAGATCAGGCCGGCGGCGGCCATGCCCTTGCCCTGCTTTTTCACAAGACCAACGATACCGAAGACGGCGGCCAGTACCTCGGGCACGAACATCAGAAACGGGATCCAACCGAAAACAAAACTGCCGATACCGCAGATCAGCGAAAGGATCCCCATCAGCTTGCTCTCTTCCTTGACCGGCGGTCGGGTGTACTGCGGCGGCATATAGCCGGTGGCAGACTGCGCCGGAGCGGCAGGCTCTGCGGCGGGCGCTTCGACGGGCTCGACGGGCTCTGCGACCGGCTCCTCT
>CAYLIT010000194.1:0-3622 GCA_964383835.1 uncultured Eubacteriales bacterium | reverse complement strand
GCATGTCCACCGTCGTATTCAAACTCAACGGCGCCTTCGGTGCCGTGATCGGTCTCTTCTACGATGGCGAAGGTGAGCTGTGCGGTTTCACCCAATTCTTTGATGGCGGCCACGGGATCGAAATCCTTTTCGTTTGCCTGCCAGGGGAATTCAACCAAAATGGAGTGGTTTTCCTTATCGATGGTGACGGTACGATCCAAAACATTGTTGCCGTCCAACCGCAGTTCGATGATCGATTTGGCAGATTCCAACTGCTCTTCAGTGGGAACGACGGAATCGTCGGCCGATTGGAACGTTGCACTCACGCCGCCTTTAATGTCGATGCCAAAACGCATGTAGCTGCCGCGCTCGGTGTAGATCCCAAAGGCGGTGTAGGCTACGATTGCGAGGATGACAACAGCGACAATAAAGAAGGATGCTTTTTGCCAGACACTGGCTTTTCTCTGTCTCATTGTTTACCTCCTTATCGGCGAAAAAGTGTCGCCGAATTTCAATATCAATTAATAATTATATATTATAATATATACGAATGTCAATTCTTTTTTGCAGTCTTATAGTACGAGCAAACATCGGTGAGGGGACATTCTGCGCAGTTTGGTTTGCGCGCATCACAAATCGCACGACCGTGGTGGACTAAATTGTGACAGAATTTGGTTTGCCGATCTGCAGGAACGGAGACCTTCAGCTGACGTTCCACGATTTCGGGGTTGGTACTGGTGGCAAGGCCTAAGCGGTTTGAAAGGCGGATGCAGTGGGTATCGGCAATAATTGCCGGCTTTCCGTAAATATCGCCGCAGATAAGATTTGCCGTTTTTCGGCCGATTCCGGAAAGACTCGTGAGATCTTCGATGTTATCGGGGACTTTGCCGTCGAAGCGGTTTATGATGTCTTGACTCATTTCGATGATGCTTTTGGCTTTTGCACGGAAAAAGCCGCAGGAGTGGACCATTTCGCAAAGCTCGTCAAAGTCCGCTTCGGCAAATGCTTCCAGGGTGGGGTAGCGTTTGAAAAGAGCCGGCGTGACCTTGTTGACTCTCTCGTCGGTACATTGGGCCGAAAGACGGGTTGCGATCAACAGCTCATAGGGCTCGGTATAATGAAGCGCACATTCAGCGGTGGGGTAGAGTTGTTCCAACTGATCTAATATGTATTGGATCTTTTCGCTTTTTTTCATTTTTTCTCCTTGATTTTCTCCCAGTATTCCCGCGAGGCATTTTCAAGCTTGTTATCGCCAAACTGATAATAGTGTTTGCCTTTCAGATCAGAAGGCATATAGTTTTGCTCTATATAGTGATGGGGATATGCATGGGGATAAAGATAGCCTTCGCCATGGCCTAGCTTTTCGGCTCCGCCGTAATGACTATCTTGGATGTTAGGTGGAATCATTTGCCCCTTTCCGTTTTGAACGTCTGCCATGGCCTCGTCGATCGCCATAATTGCAGAATTGGATTTGGGGGCAGTAGCCAGCAGGATCACGGCTTCAGCTAAAGGTATGCGTGCTTCCGGCAGACCGAGAGCCTGGGCACAGTCAACGCAGGATTTTACGATGGAAATGGCCTGGGGATAGGCTAACCCGATATCTTCGGCGGCAATGACCATTAAACGTCTGCAGGGGGCGATCAGGTTTCCGGCTTCCAGCAGGCGGGCCAAATAAACAAGTGCCGCGTCGGGATCGGAGCCGCGGATGGATTTTTGGAAGGCTGAGAGGATATCATAGTGGTAGTCGCCGTCCTTATCGTAATGATTTCCGCTGCGCTGTGAGGCTTCGCTGATCATCTCTTGGGTGATCTCGGGCGATTTACGAGTCAGCGCCAAAGAGATGATCTCGATGCAGTTACAGCATTTACGTACGTCGCCGCCGCAACCGTAGGCGATCCGTTTGATTCCATCTTCAGTATAAGTGATCTTGAAACCGCGTTGCTCCTCTAAATAAGTGATGGCTCGTTTAATAAACGGGATCATATCATCCGCGGCTACAGGCTTGAATTCAAAGACCGTACAGCGGCTCAGGATGGCATTATAAACATAAAAATAGGGATTTTCCGTTGTGGAGGCGATAAGGGTGATGCTTCCGTTTTCAATGAATTCCAGCAGGGATTGCTGTTGTTTTTTGTTGAAATATTGGATCTCATCCAGATACAGCAGAATACCGTTGGGGGCGGTAAAGGGGTTGATATCGTTGATGATCTCTTTGATATCGCTGATCGATGCAGTGGTTGCATTCAATTTATATAATTTACGATCGGATTTTTCGGAAATAATCCGTGCAAGGGTGGTTTTGCCAACGCCGCTGGGACCGTAGAAGATCATGTTTGGAATCTCTTTTCCTTCGGCAATGGAGCGCAGCAGCTTACCTTTGCCGAGCAGGTGGCGCTGACCTACCATATCATCGATGGTGGTGGGGCGCAGGATATCAGATAACGGACGCACAGTAGCCGCCTCCTTTCTACAATTATAATTATTATATCAAAATAGATGAGGTGATTCAACAGTTTTTTAATGGTTTTCCATTGACTTTATCTGAAAGACAGTATAAAATATATTTGAATAAAAATAAGGAGGCTCTCCAAATGATTGAAGAGGTCAATTTGCAGTTGAAAAAGAATGCAAACACCATTCGCATGGACATTATTGAGCAGGTGCACAGCGCAAAGTCCGGTCATCCCGGCGGTTCTTTGTCTATTGCCGATATCGTTGCATATCTTTACTTTGTAGAAATGAACATCGATCCCAAGAATCCTGATTGGGCTGATCGTGATCGTTTTGTTTTGTCGAAGGGTCACACCTGCCCGGCGGTCTATTCCGCTCTGGCACGCCGTGGTTACTTCGACCCCGAAATCCTGCCTACCTTCCGTCACATCGGTAGCATTCTGCAGGGTCACCCCGACATGAAGCATATTCCCGGTATCGATATGTCTAGCGGTTCTCTGGGTCAGGGCATCTCTGCCGCTTGCGGTATGGCGATCTCTGCCAAGAAGTCCGGCAAGGGCTATCGTGTTTACACCATCCTGGGTGACGGTGAGATCGAAGAAGGTCAAGTATGGGAAGCTTTGATGTTTGCTGCTCATTATAAACTGGACAATCTTTGCGTTGTTGTGGATGATAATGGTCTGCAGATCGACGGCCCCGTTGCCGAGGTTATGAACAGCGCTTCCATCGTTGAGAAGGCCAAGGCTTTCGGCCTGGAAGTTTTTGAGATGGACGGTCATGATTTTGAGTCTATCGAAAAAGCCTTTGAGGCTGCCAAGAAGGTTACCGGAAAGCCCGCTCTGATCGTTGCCAAGACTGTTAAGGGTAAGGGAGTTTCCTACATGGAAAACCAGGTTGGTTGGCACGGTACTGCCCCCGGCGATGAGGACTACGAGAAGGCGATGAATGAGTTGAAGGAGGCAGCAAAATGTCTTTAAAAGAAGCGACAAGAGAAAGCTACGGTAAGGCTTTGGTTGAGTTTGCCGAAGAATATGATCTTTATGTAATGGACGCAGACCTTGCTGCGGCCACCAAGACCTCTATTTTTAAGAAAGAATATCCCGAGCGGTTCATCGAGTGCGGTATCGCTGAAGCAAACATGATGGGTGTTGCTGCCGGTATGGCCGCCACCGGTAAAACTGTTTTTGCCAGC
>CAYLIT010000193.1:0-3661 GCA_964383835.1 uncultured Eubacteriales bacterium | reverse complement strand
GGTATGAAATTTATCATATTAACCGTTACTGCGGCTAATATAAACATAAGAATATCCCAAAAATCCCCGGTTCCGGATATGACAGAGTTGTACTGCAATAACTCTAAAATGCAGCCGTACAGGATCGTTACACCGGAAATTAAAAGTGATCCGTTAGATTTGGGCTCAAAAACAATATGCAGACTGCAACTCAAACTGAATGCCCAAAGAAAGTCTACAAAATAATATTTGATCCAAGCGGTATCTAGAAAGGAAAAAAACTCTCTTGGCAACGGGAATGCTACAAAGCAATCAGATAAATAGGTGTGAGGGCGGTACAAAATGTAGATGAACGCACCGAAAATAAGCGCTATGATGCCAAGGAATAAAAACAGACGTTTTTTTCTGTTAAAGTGTATCATAAAAACATTATAGTCATAATTATGACTATTGTCAATACAATTTTTGCAAATTATGCTTAACATAATAGGTGGTGAGGTTATTGATCAGTTATGAGCCGTTTTGGTCGACATTGAAAAAACGAAATATTTCTACGTATGCGCTGATCAATAAATATAATATCAGCAGTGCAACCATTGATCGAATGAAAAAGGGTAAAGGGATCAGTACGATGAAGATCGAGGATTTTTGCCGCATTCTTGATTGTGACGTATCAGATATCATTAAATATATAAAAGACGAATAGATTGCCGCTAATGCGGCAATTTTTTGTTTTACGAAAATTTTTCGTAACGGAAATTCTTGATTTTCTACTTCGATCAGGTATAATGAAAATGGAAGATAATGATAAGGAGAACTGTACCATGTCTAACATTCCTTTTTATATTGACTATGAAGATCAAAACACCCTTCGGGTGATGAACCCTACCGGCGTTCAGCAGAATTACGTTCCCCGTCCCTCTATTTTTAACGCAAGCTGGGATGCTCTTTTGGCAGAGAACGGCAAGGTTTACGTGTCCCTCTGCTCTGAGCTGACCACCAATGAATATACCAAGCTGGCAGAGTACGATCCCATCACCAATGAGTTAAAGGAACTGCACTACAGCAAGGAATTGATCTTTTCCGATGAGCGGTTTATCCGTGACAGTAAGTTCCATACCGCTATGGCCTGGATGAACGACGGCCGGATGGTGGTGCTGACCCATACCACCGATAAATCCCCCGAGCATCCCGCCTGGTTGCCCCAGAGCTATTTCAACCATCCCTTCGAGGGGTATCCCGGCAGTTCTTTGCTGACCTTTGATCCCAAGACCGGAAAAATGGAAAACTGGGGTATTCCCGTTCATCGTGAGACCATCTACGGTGCTGCCTACGATAAGATCAATAATATCTATTACGGTATCGGTTATTTTAAGGGCCACCTTTACGGAATTGACCTGAACGACCGCAGTGTACGGGATTACGGCGAGGTCACCGAGCGCTCCAGCTATCGGCTGGCGGTGGGCCCCGATGATAATATTTATTTCACCACCCGTAACGGTCTTTTGCAGCGGATCAACGTCCGTACCCGTGAGGTGGAGAATACCCGCATCAACCTGCCCTACCAAAAGATTCCCGGTCGGGTGCGTCCCTATATGAGCGCCTTTGCCAACGGTCCCGACGGTAAGATGTATTTGGCGGGGATGCACGATAAGACCCTTTCTCGCTACAATCCCGAAACCAACAAGCTGGAAAAGCTGGGCGAGTTTATGCCTGCCGAGGTCTTCTGCAAGCAGGTAGACGCCAATATCTACATGGGCAGCATGGGATTTGATAAATACAACGTGCTTTACTACGTGGTCAGCGCCATCAAAAAGAACGGACGTGAGGATTGGTTGTTGCCCTCTATGCTGATGCGCTGGGATATCTTGAAAGAGGATAGCGAGCCGGAGATCTTAGGTCTTTTAGGCACCGAGGAGCGCACCACCTATCAGTGCTGTATGATGGTGATGGATACCGAGCGGGATCTGATGATCTGCGCC
The DNA here is from genome assembly GCA_964383835.1 of uncultured Eubacteriales bacterium. Classification (GTDB taxonomy): domain Bacteria; phylum Bacillota; class Clostridia; order Oscillospirales; family QAKW01; genus QAKW01. Next base: position 1,700 of record CAYLIT010000193.1, on the reverse strand, counting down.
GGCACCAACCATTGTGACGATGGCCCCAACTTTATTTCTGTGGATCTTTCCAAGTACCGTGACCATGCTTTAGAGCTGGGCGCACCCACCACCGACCCCATGGTGTTCCATGACAACGGGGTGTATGACGAATACGCCGAAATGATGCGTAAGGGTGCCGAGCTGATGCGTGAAAACTCTGCCGCTTTCCATAAGGGCAAAGAGATTCCCGTTCAGTTGTGGACCTGCTTTGCCGATAAGGATATCGAAAACTCTGCAGTGGTAGAGCTCCGTTGGGAAGGCGATCAGCTGATCGCTATCTGCGGCAAGGATTATTTCACCAAATTTGTCATTACCAAAGAGGGTAAGATCGAATCCATCTCCAATGCGGAAGCACCCGCCAAAAAGCCGGAACCGCAGGTAGAGGGCGAGCTGCCCCGTTATCCCGGCCGTGTTTATAAGGCCGTTGCTGAACTCGAAACTCCCCTTTCGGAGGGGCGCCGCCTCATCGCCACCCGCGACGGTATGCTGGCCATTGAAAAAGAGGGCGAGCTGTTCGGTCTGGGCGCCGGCTGGGTCAACGGCCCGGTTCGTGCCATGACCTCCAATAAGGCGGGGACCTTGGCTTACGGTGTTGCCGGCGACGAGGACGATTTAGGCATCGTCTTTTCCTACGATGACCGCCGCGGTATCCGCTGGCTGGGTCACGTCATGACCGGCAGTGTGGAATACGGCTACCACGGCTCCGACCTGCTGACCGCCGTAGCGCTCAACGAGGACGAAACCATCCTTACCGTCGGTAGCGGCGGCAGAATGGGTATGGTATACTTATATATTGAAGGATAAAAAGAATGAAAACGTTGAATTATGATGTAGTTGTAATCGGCGGCGGCCCTGCAGGGGCCATTGCCGCCATTGCTGCCGCACGGCAGGGGGCAAGTACCCTGCTGGTGGAGCAAAACGGCTATCTGGGCGGTATGCTTACCATGGGCGGTGTGGGTCCTCAGATGACCTTCCACGCAGGGGATACCCAAGTTGTAACGGGCATCCCCGACGAGCTGATCGAGCGGATGAAGGAGCTGGGGCTTTCCCCCGGTCACATGGAGGATTTTGTGGGCTACGCCAGCAGTATTACCCCCTTTGATGCCGAAGGCCTGAAATATATGCTGGAAACGATGGCTCGTGAGGCGGGTGTGCAGTTGTTGTATCATACCGTCTTTACCGGCTGTACCATCGAAGAGGGCAAGATCACCTCGGCCCGTCTGTTTGCCAAGGGCGGCTTTATCGACGTGACCGCCAAGGTGTTTGTGGATTGCTCTGCCGACGCCGATGTGGCCACCGCCGCCGGGGTCTCCTCCGTTTACGGGCGGGAGAGCGACAATCTTGCTCAGCCCATGACCATGAATATCAAGGTCGGCAACGTAGATCGTGAACGGGTGATCGAATACGTTCAAAGCAACCGGGACGATATGCTGGATACCATCCCCTTTGATCGCTTAAAGGAACTGCCCCGTGCAGGTATTCAGGGCGCCTATTCCCTGATCAAAAAGGCTAAGGAAAACGGTGAATTTGACGTAGATCGGGATATGGTGCTGTGTTTTGAGACCAACACCCCCGGCGAGATCATCCTCAATATGTCCCGTATCATTATGAAATCGGCGGTGGATCCCTTTGATCTTACCGATGCCGCGGTCGAGGGCCGCCGCCAGGCACGGCAGATC
>CAYLIT010000192.1:0-3667 GCA_964383835.1 uncultured Eubacteriales bacterium | reverse complement strand
TTAACGATCACGAATTCCTCACGCTGCTGGGCCCCTCCGGCTGCGGCAAAACCACCACCCTGCGGATCATCGGCGGCTTTCTGAACGCCACCTCCGGCACCGTCACCTTTGACGGCAAGGTCATCAACGACGTGCCGCCCTACGAGCGGCAGATCAACACCGTGTTCCAGCGCTACGCCCTGTTCCCGCACCTGAATGTGTATGACAACATCGCCTTCGGCCTGCGGGTGGCCAAGGTCCCCAAGGACGAGATCGACCGCCGCGTCCATGAGATGCTGGAGGTCGTCAGCCTGAAGGGCTATGAAAACCGCCGCATCACCGCCCTGTCCGGCGGTCAGCAGCAGCGCGTTGCCATCGCCCGGGCCCTGGTGAACCAGCCCAAGGTGCTGCTGCTGGACGAGCCCCTGGGCGCCCTGGATCTCAAGCTGCGCAAGGGGATGCAGAACGAACTGCTGCGGATCCAGCGCCAGATGGGCATCACCTTCGTATACGTCACCCACGATCAGGAGGAAGCCCTCACCATGAGCGATACCGTCGTGGTGATGAAGGACGGTATCATCCAGCAGATCGGTACCCCCGAGGATATCTATAACGAGCCCATCAACCCCTTCGTGGCTGATTTCATCGGCGAAAGCAATATCATCCCCGGCACCATGCTCAAGGATTACCTTGTCAAATTTGAAGGGGTGGAATTCCCCTGCGTGGACGCCGGCTTTGGCGAAAACGTACCGGTTGACGTGGTCGTCCGTCCCGAGGATATCAAGATCCGCGAGCCGGAAGAGGAGTCCCTCAACGGTATTGTTGAAAGTGTCACCTTTAAGGGCGTCCATTATGAGATGATGGTCCGCTCCGCCGGCTATCTTTGGAAGATCCATTCCATCACCTGCCGCGAGGTAGGCGCCAAGATCGGAATGAAGATCATCCCCGAATATATCCATATCATGAAAAAGGAGGCAGGCACCGCGAATTGAAAAAGAAGCTGATCGCCGTTCCCTATTACGTGTGGGCCACGGTATTTATCGTCGTTCCCATTCTGATGATCGCCTATAGTGCTTTCACCGATGCAAACGGTGCCTTTACCACCGCTAACGTACTGCAGATCGGCAAATACTGGCCGGTCCTGCTCCGCTCCCTGCTGTATGCAGGCATCGCCACCGTCTGTTGCTTGGTTTTGGGTTATATGCTGGCCTACTGCATGGCTCAGCAGACCGACCGTGTGAAGGCTCTGCTGATGATCCTTCTGATGCTTCCTATGTGGATCAATTTCGTGCTCCGCACCCAGGCTATGCAGGATCTTCTGGATCTTTTGCAAAACTGGTTAAAATCCGCCGGTATCGACCTGCAGATCCGCAACAACGCCTTTGCGGTGGTGCTGGGTCTGATCTATAACTACCTGCCCTTTATGGTTCTTCCCATCTATACCGCTTTGGAAAAGCTGGACCCCAAGGTCATCGAGGCCGCCGAGGATCTGGGCGCAAACCGCGTCAAGGTCTTTCAAAAGGTCATTTTACCGCTGACCATGCCCGGCATCGGCAGCGGTATCATCATGGTGTTCGTCCCCACCGTCTCCACCTTCGTGGTCTCTGAAAAGCTGGGCGGCGCCAAATTCAATCTGATCGGTAACGTGATCCAGGAGCAATTCCTGCAGGTCTACGATCCCCACGTGGGCTCCGCCATAAGTATGGTGATGCTGGTGCTGATCCTCGTCATCCTTGTGTTGTTCAGCTTCCTGGACGATGAAACGAAGGAGGGGATCATATGAGAAAGTTTGTCCAAAAAAGCTATATGACCCTGATCTTCGGCTTTCTTTACCTGCCCATCGCCTATCTGATCCTCTTTTCCTTCAACAGCGGAAAATCCAAGGTCATTTTCAGCGGATTTTCGTTCAAAAATTATGTAAACCTGTTTCAGGATCAACAGATCATGAGCGCCCTCTTGAATACGCTGATCATCGCCGCCATCTCTTCGGTGGTGGCAACGATCATCGGTACCATGGCGGCCATCGGCATCCAGCACCTCAGGAAGCTTCCCCGCAATGCGGTGATGAACGTCACCTATATTCCGGTGCTGAACCCGGATATCATCACCGGCGTTTCGATGATGCTGCTGTTCACCGTGTTCGGGATCTCCTTGGGCTACGGCACGGTGTTGCTGGCTCATATCACCTTTAACATTCCCTACGTAATCCTGTCGGTGATGCCTAAGCTCCGTCAGATGGATCATTCCATCTACGAAGCCGCCCTGGATCTGGGAGCCCCCCCTGCACGTGCCTTTCGGCAGGCAGTACTGCCCCAGATCATGCCGGGTATCATCTCCGGCTTCATGCTGGCGCTGACCCTTTCGGTGGACGATTTCGTAGTCACCTTCTTCCTGAAGGGCGTGGAGGTCGAGACCCTGGCAACGGTCATTTACACCACCACCAAGACCCGTATCAATCTTTCGATGAACGCCCTTTGCGGCGTGATGGTGGTCGTGGTGCTGATTATTCTGATTATTGCCAATCTGCCTCCCAAAAAAGAAAAGACCAAAAAGGAGGAGCGTGTATAATGAAACAGCGTGTCATTGCCTTTATCGCCCTTCTTTCCTTGGTGCTTTGCTCCATGACCGGCTGTAAGCAATATGCCCCTAACGAGGTGGTGTACGTTTATAACTGGGGCGAGTATATCGATGAAGAGATCAATGAGCTCTTCGAGCAAGAGACCGGCATCAAGGTAGTCTATAAGATCTACGATAACAACGAATCCATGTACGCGGTGGTCAAAAACGCACCGGGCACCTACGACGTGGTGTTCCCGTCGGATTATATGGTGGGCCGCATGATCGCCGAGGATATGCTGGAGCCCATCAATTTCGCCAACGTCCCCAACTTCAACTATATCATGGAAACCTTTAAGAACCCGGAATACGATCCCACGGGTGCTTATTCCGTCCCCTATACCTGGGGTACGGTTGGCCTGCTTTATAACACCAAGGTGATCCCCGAAGCCCCTACCTCCTGGAACGCCCTGTGGGAGGAGCAGTATGCCGATCAGATCCTGATGTACAACAACTCCCGGGATACCCTGGGCATTGCATTACTGAAAAACGGATGCTCCTTGAACACCACCAACGAAACGGAGCTCCGCCAAGCTACCGCCGATCTGATCGATCAGAAAAAGCTGCTGCAGGCCTACGTTTCGGACGATATCTTCAGCAAAATGGAAAGCGGCTCTGCCGCTCTCTGTCCGGTCTATAGCGGTGACGCTCTTTCGATGATGGATGAAAATCCCGACCTGGCCTATACCGTCCCCGTTGAGGGCACCAACCGATTTGTGGACTGCGTCTGTATCGTCAAGGATGCCCCCAATAAGGAGGCAGCGGAAAAGTATATCAACTTCCTGTGCCGTCAGGATATTGCCGAGCGTAACCGGGAGTTCACCGCCTATTCTACTCCCCACCAGTTGGTGTACGACGCCCTGCCGGACGAGATTCGCAACAATACCGTCGCCTATCCCGGTAACGAGATCATCGCCAAGACCGAGGTCTATACCAATCTCCCCCAAAAGACGTTGGAACTGTACAACGACCTTTGGAACAATTTAAAAAATGCATAATAAAAGAGGCTGTAAAAAACGCAATGTCATTAAGTTAATAAGAAACGAGACTCCAAGAGATTGGGGTCTCGTTT
>CAYLIT010000191.1:0-3705 GCA_964383835.1 uncultured Eubacteriales bacterium | reverse complement strand
CTCTCTGACCCACGAGGAGACCAGCGGGATCCAGGGCCGTCCCTGGATCCGTCCCGAGGATATTTTGGGGATTGCCGATCGCGATCTGGATCCCGCTCCCCCCGCAACCACCACCCGCAGTGATAATTTCATCAAGTTATAATCAAAGAACGGGGCACCCTTTGCGAGACTTCTCTAAGGAAGTCTCGCAAAGGGTGCCCCTATCGTTATTGTTTTCACTTCAAAATTCTGAATTGACCGATAATGGGCAGTTCCTTCATTTCGCCCTTGGCGGCGTTGATGATCCCCATAATGAAGAGTACCAGCAAGCCAATGCTCAAGGCACTGCTGGCGATTCCCCCCAAAAAGCCCAGGGTGGCGCCTATTACAGAGCCGATGGCCGAACAGATCATATCGGCAATAAACAGGATCAGCCCCTGGTTGGCATGGAACCGGCAATAAGCCGAATCCTTCGGAGCCGCGAAGATGGTGATCAGCACCAGCAGGCCGAAATACGCCAAAATGCCATACACTTTATTTTCTTTTGCGTCCTGCACAACCACATCGGTTACAGGGGCGCCCTTTTCCTGCCCGCAAGCAGGGCAAAAACGTGCCTCATCCTTCAGCTCTGCGCCGCATTTCACACAAAAAGACATGGTTCATTCCTCCAATACGATATTCTACTTTTATTTTATCGGAAAACCGATAAATGTCAACAAAAAAATTCTGTGATAAAGACCCCCAGGCAGGCAAGTAGGGCAGTGGGCAGAAGCCCCCATTCCAGGTAGGCCACGATCAAAGCCACGATCAGTCCCACCGCCGCCGAGATGGGTGAAGCGGTGGCGGAAAGGATGGCGGGGAAGGTCATGGCCGCCAATACCGCGTAGGGGATATAGTACAAAAAGGAACGGATAAACCGATTGGTGATCTTTTTCTTAAAGATGACCAGGGGAAGCATCCGCACGAGATAGGTGACCCCGGCCATGACGAGGATATACAATACTAATTTCATACCGTATCCTCCACCGGGCGCACGACCGCCCCCACAGCCGCGGCGACCACGGCACAGATGATGACCGCAAAGCCGCCGGAAACCTCGTTCAAGCCGGGGATCCAGGCGAAGCAGCAGGCAAGGGCCGCCGCCAAAAGCGCCACACCGGCAACTGCACCGTTTCGCTTAGCCGGCGGCAGGATGATGGCGATAAACATTCCGTAGATAGCGACGCCCAACGCCGAAAGCACCGACTCGGGCAGCAGAGAGCCTGCCGCCGCGCCGAAAAGGGTGCCACCCGTCCAGCAAAGGATGGGCAGGGTCATCAGCCCGTAAAAATACGAGGCCTTCACCGGCTCGGTGCGGGCGGCGGCGAGGGCAAAGATCTCATCGGTCATGCCGAAGGACATCAGGAACCGATCGGCCAGCCGTACGCTACGATCCAATTTTTGAGAAACCGAAACGGACATCAGAGCATACCGCAGGTTGATGACCAGTTGGGTAACCGCCATCTCAACCAGGCTACCGGCCGCGGCGATGACCGAAAGGCCCGCTACCTGCCCTGCAGAGGTGAGATTGGTCAGTGAGATCATCACCGCCGTAAACACTGAAAGTCCTGCCTGCACCGCCGCCACACCGAAGGCGAAGGAGACCGAAAAGTACCCCAGCCCGATGGGCAGTCCGTGGCGCAGACCTTGAAGATATGGTCGCATTTTGAACCTCTTTTCCATGGGAATTCCCCTGCATTTAAAAATGCAGGGGAATGATTATTTTGCTAAAACTGTTTCCAGGACCTCCTGCTTTACAGGGGTCATGGTCATCATGTACTCCGCAATATAGGGAGAGATGATATCGTAGCCGGAGGAACTGGGATGGAGATAATCCGTGGTATTGGTTAAAGTATTCATTTTCAATTCCTTGGTAATCTGCTCGTGGTTGTACATATCAAAATAAGTAATGCCCCACTTTTCGCAAATCTTCTTGGCCATGTCATAGTATTCGGGCATCTCCGGGATCCGCCCCTTTGTAAAGGATGGGGTATTAAAGGTCATCAGATATCCGATGGAAGCAGTATCACCATAATATAAAATTGCATTATAGATCAAAAGCTCCAAGCCCCCCGCAAAGGTGGTAGGATCGAATTCGGTAGGGTCAAAGCTATCCTCCATCACCCCCACGTCTACCAAAGACCAGGCATCGTTAACGCCACCTTGCAGCACCACGTAATCGAAGTCCTGCGTTTTCTTTTCCAAAAGTTGGGTCAGCACGGTGCCCTGGCTGCGCTTGTTGGAGACCGAAACGCCGCTCTTACCGTTATTGACGACGTTCATGCCGTATTGATCGGCGATGCGGCGGGGCCAGCCCTTCACCCCGCTCATCAATTCGTCGCGGGTGGCGATACAGATGGAATCGCCCACGAACAGGCCGTCCTTATCCTTCAAGGGGTCGGCCACGAAAGTTGCCAGGGTTCCGCTGAGATCGGTATATTCCGTGAGATCAAACTCGTTGTTGCGGGCAACCACAAACTCATTCTTATTGCTGTTGTGTACGCTGAACTTCACCGATACCGCACCGCTGGGAACGGAATAGGTATACAGCCTCATACCCTCTGAAAAGACGACCGTCTCCTTGGCGGTATGGGCGTTGATGATCTCAAGGGGCTTACCGGCGGAATCGTATGCGTAGCCCGCCACCACCTGGGCAGACGCCATGGGGCCAAAGGTGACGCTATCGCCGGCCTTGACCTCGATGGGCTTGGAGACGGTGAAGTTGCTGTTCTTGGTATTCTTGCCGTCGTAGCCGATTGCGGTGTTCAGGGTACTGCTTTGATAGAGGTTAGACAGTGCCTCTTCGGGGGAAGGGGTCACGGTTTCTTCCTGATTGTCCTGATTACCGGAGTCGGTGGCTTCCTCTTTGGAAGGCTCCTGCTCATTGGAGGTCGTTTGCTCCTCTTTGGAGGGCTGATTCTGCTGCTCTTCCTTTTGGGTATTGTTGTTATCCTGCGTGGTGTTTTGCTGCTGGTTCTGCTGGGTGGAAGGGAGCTCCTGGGCGGTTCCCTGGTCACCGGACTGCTGGGTATTATCGGCGTCGTTCTGTGAACCGTTCTGATCCTGGTCCTCCACGAACTGATCGGTCAGCGCATTCTCTTCCTCGTTGGAGGATCTACAGCCGTTCAACAGGCCGAGACACAGGGTTAAAAGCAGAAAAATTGCCGTGATTCTTTTCAACATACCAATTCTCCTTATTTGATTTTATTCAGATCGTAGGGGGTAGTCTGGTAGACGAAATAGTTCAGCCAGTTGCTGTACAGCAGGTTGGCGCAGGAGCGCCAGGTGACCCGGGGCTTCTTTTTGGGATCGTCGCCGGGGAAATAGTTGACCGGCATCTTGATGGGCTTGCCCTGGGAAAGATCCCGCTGATATTCATTATTGAGGGTCATGGCATCGTATTCCGAATGGCCGGTGATAAAGATCTGCTTGCCCTTTTTGGTAGAGATGGCGTAAACGCCCGCCTCGGCAGAGGAGGCCAGGATCTTCAGCTCCGGCACCGCCTCGATATCCTCACGGCGAACGGTGGTGTGGCGGGAATGGGGGACCATAAAGGTATCGTCAAAGCCACGGAACAAAATGGATTTTTTGTAATCCACCTTATGGGGGAAGATGCCGAACATTTTTTCGGGCAAGGGCTGTTTATCGATACCGAAATGATAGTACAGCCCCGCCTGGGCGCCCCAG
>CAYLIT010000190.1:1238-3737 GCA_964383835.1 uncultured Eubacteriales bacterium | reverse complement strand
CAATGAAAATGAACGGATCCAAAGCAATACTCGTCTTTTGGATCAAAAGTTAAAGGAGAGTTTATGACAGCGGCGAATGCCAAAAAAGAAATTGAATCGCTGACCTTACAGCTCAATGAGCATATTCACCGCTACTATGTGGAGGATTCACCTATTATATCGGACTATGAGTACGATATGCTGATGCGTAAGCTTTCTGCGCTGGAAGAGGAGTTTCCGGAACTGCGTTCTCCGGTTTCGCCCACCCAACGCGTGGGCGGGGAGGTGGCCGAGAATTTTAAGCCCTTCCGCCATGAGGTGCCGTTGCTCAGCCTGCAGGATGCCTTTTCCTACGATGAATTGGTTGCCTTTGATGAGCGCGTTAAAAAAGCTTGCCCCGATGCCTGTTATGCGGTGGAACTGAAAATCGACGGCCTTTCGGTGGCATTGACCTACGAAAAGGGTGTCTTTGTTCGTGGAGCCACCCGCGGAGACGGCCAGACCGGTGAGGATGTGACCACTAACCTTAAAACGGTCGGGAGCATTCCAATGGTATTAAACGAGCCTGTGGATATCGTGGTGCGCGGCGAGGTATATATGCCCCGCAAGAGCTTCGAGCGGCTGAACGAGCAATGCGTAAGGGACGGTAAAAAGACCTTCGCCAATCCCCGCAATGCCGCAGCCGGCTCCCTGCGTCAGTTGGACAGTAAGGTGACGGCAGAACGTCGGTTGGACATTTTTGTTTTTAATATCCAATCCGGCGGTGAGACGCCGGAGGGTCATGCCGAAAGCCTGGATTATCTGAAAAGACTGGGCTTTAAGGTGAGTCCTTATTACGAATTGTTTTCCGATATTACCGAGGCCTTTGCCGAGGTGGAGCACTTCAACGCCATCCGCGATGAATTGGGGTTTGACATCGACGGCGCGGTGCTGAAGGTAGATCGCTTTGTTCATCGGGATCTGCTGGGTGAAACGGTCAAGGTCCCCCGTTGGGCCATCGCCTATAAGTACCCGCCTGAGCAAAAGCCTACGCTTTTGAAGGGCATCACGATCCAGGTGGGGCGCACCGGTGTGCTGACCCCCAATGCGGAGCTGGAACCGGTTCAGCTGGCAGGTACTACCGTTTCCCGCGCCACACTTCATAATCAAAATTATATCCGTGACCTGGATATCCGGGTGGGGGATACAGTCATCGTCCAAAAGGCGGGGGATATTATTCCGGAGGTGGTGCGCATTGTTCCCGATAAGCGCCCGGCGGACAGTACGCCTTATGTGATGCCCGATGCTTGCCCGGTCTGCGGCGGCGAGTTGGCCGCTGATGAGAGTGGCATTGCATTGCGCTGTGTGAACGGTGAGTGCCCTGCGAAGATCCAACGTCAGCTGGAGCATTTCGCCTCTAAAGCGGCAATGGATATCGACGGACTCGGTCCTGCCATTATCGAGCAACTGTTGGAAAACGGGATGATCGAGCGGCCGGATGACCTGTACCGCTTAGATAAAGAACAGCTTTCGGCTCTTGAGGGTTTTGGCGAAAAATCTGCCGAGAATTTATTGGCGGCGCTGGAAAACTCCAAGTCTGCACCGTTGGATCGGGTGCTGTATGCGCTGGGGATCCGTAATATCGGCTCTAAAGCGGCCAAGGTTTTGGCAGATCATTTCGGGTCTATTGATGAAGTGATGAATGCCGATGCGGCCGAGATCGCCGGTCTTTATGACTTCGGCGATACCATGGCCGAAAACGTAGCCAACTATTTTATTAAAGAAGAAAATCGCGAACTGATCGACCGTTTGAAACAAGTAGGCCTGCAGATGCATTATGAAAAGGCAGAGGTTTCCGACCGATTTGCCGGTCTGACCTTTGTTTTGAGCGGCGGCCTGGATAGCATGAGCCGCGATGAGGCGGGAGCGGTGATCGAGAAACTGGGCGGTAAGGTTTCCGGTTCGGTTTCTAAAAAAACTTCTTATTTAATATTAGGGGATAAGCCCGGCAGTAAACTGACTAAAGCGCAGGCGCTGGGCGTTCCCGTTATCGAAGAGGATGAATTTTTAAGAATGATCAATACGGAGGGTGAAGAATGAAAGAATATGAGATCGTAGTCGGCTTGGAGGTCCATGCCGAGTTGAATACCAAGACCAAGATCTACTGTTCCTGTAAGAACAGCTTTGGCGGTGAGGTCAATACTCAGTGCTGTCCGGTCTGTACCGGTATGCCCGGTGCTCTGCCGGTGCTGAATCAAAAGGTGGTGGAATACGCTGTCCGTATGGGTCATGCTACCGGCTGCAAGATCCACACCCTGCTGAAGCAGGATCGTAAAAACTACTACTATCCCGATCTGCCCAAGGCCTATCAGATTTCTCAGTTTGATATTCCTCTGTGCTACGACGGCGGCGTAGAGTTTATGATGAACGGCGAAACCAAGCGGGTTGGCATCACCCGGATTCATATCGAAGAGGATGCCGGTAAGCTGCTGCATCAGGACGGTATTCCGTACTCCCTGGTGGATCTTAACCGTTGCGGCG
>CAYLIT010000190.1:0-1228 GCA_964383835.1 uncultured Eubacteriales bacterium | reverse complement strand
ACCTTTGATCGAGATCGTATCCGAGCCGGATATGCGTTCCTCTCAGGAGGCTCGCGAGTATCTTGAGACTATCCGTACCATTCTAATGTACATTGGTGTTTCCGACTGTAAGATGCAGGAGGGCTCCATTCGTTGCGACGTTAATGTATCGGTTCGTCCCAAAGGCTCCGAAAAGTTCGGCACCCGTTGTGAGATGAAGAACATCAATACCTTTAGCGGCGCTCAGCGCGCCATCGACTACGAGGCGGCTCGTCAGATCGAGATTCTGGAGAATGGGGGAGAGATCTCCCAGGAGACCCGCCGTTGGGATGATGAAAAGGGCGTAAACGTTCTTCTGCGTTCCAAAGAGGACGCCCAGGATTATCGCTATTTCCCTGAGCCGGACATCCCGCCCGTACAGTTGGAGCAGAGCTGGATCGATCAGTTGAAGGAAGAAATTCCCGAGATGCCTAATGAGAAAACCAAGCGGTATGTGTTGGAATATCATCTGCCCGAGGTAGATGCCGGGATCATTGCCCGTAACTATGAGCGTGCCGTTTATTTTGATGCCTGCACCGTTATCGATGCAAAACTGGCCAAGATTGCGGCCAACTGGATCCTGGGCGATATCTCCAAATATCTGAACGACCGCAATGAAGAGATCAATACCTTCCCGGTACGCCCGGGTCGGCTGATGGCGCTGTTGCAGCTTGTCGATAATGGCACCATCTCCGGCAATGCGGCAAAGAAGGTGTTGGCAATCATGCTGGAGGATACGGCTGAGCCGATGGCGATTGTAGAACGCGAGGGCCTGGTTCAGAACAGCAATGCGGATGAGATGGCCGGTATCGTCGATTCCGTCCTGACTGCCAATCCCGCTGCGGTGGAAGAATACCGCAACGGACGCACCAACGTAGTCGGCTTCCTGGTGGGTCAGTGTATGAAGCAGTCCAAGGGCAAGGGGAATCCCAAGATCATCAATCAACTGTTGATGGAACGTTTGAAATAACGTGAAACAGGAGGCGAAAACCTTTGTTTTTGCCTCCTGTAAAAAAATATTAAAAAGTTCTTGACTATGAGGAATTACTGTGCTATAATCATTTATACCTGCCGTAGGGCTTATTTTTTTGTGCAAAAATTTGCTCTCCAATACTAATGCAGGGCGGCCATTAAACAGGAGGTGCCGCAAAGATGAGAGTCAAGATTACGCTGGCTTGCACTGAGTGCAAACAAAGAAATTACGACACAA
>CAYLIT010000189.1:0-3746 GCA_964383835.1 uncultured Eubacteriales bacterium | reverse complement strand
CGTCAAAAGGCACATTTCCGGCCAAAAGCAGTAACTTATCGCTTGCCAATTTTTGTATCGGTCAAGGGGAATTGACGGCGTCTCCCATGCAGATTGCGCGGATGACAACGGTGATCGCAAACGGTGGAATATTGCCGGATATTTCACTTTATAAAGGATTATATCTGAATGGAAAGCTAAAGACCGAAGGAAATAGCGGAGAAGGGGTGCGAATTCTAGCGGAAGAGTACGCCGAAAAATTGCGGCAGTACTGTGTTTATACGGTGGAGAAGGGAACGGGGCAAAGCGCAATGCCGTCGGTTGGTTCTGCTGGTGGCAAAACATCCAGCGCCCAGACCGGGATCGTTGAGGATGGAGTGGAGCAATTGAACGTTTATTTTACAGGATTTTATCCGGCGGATGATCCGCAATATGTGATCACAATATTTGCTGAAAACGGCGTATCCGGCGGAAAAACCTGCGCTCCAGTGTTTCGTGATGTGTGTGATTTTATCGCCGCAAAAAAGGGTGGGTAAAAATAAAGGCTTGTTTTTCTTTGAATGGTGTAGTATACTTAGGTTGTAATAATGTATACTCATATTCGAAAGGAGCCTATCCATGCACTATGATTGTCTTATCGTAGGCAGCGGACTGTTTGGCGCTGTATTTGCCCACGAGGCAATGAAACGGGGAAAAACCTGTCTGGTGCTTGAAAAACGGGAGCATATCGGTGGAAATATATATTGCGAAGAGGTAGAAGGGGTTACGGTTCATCGCTACGGTGCCCATATTTTCCATACCGATAATAAAGAGGTGTGGGATTATATAAATGCTCTTGCTGCCTTTAATCGCTATACCAATTCTCCGATTGCCAATTATTACGGCGAGATCTATAATATGCCGTTCAATATGAATACCTTTAATACAATGTGGGGTGTTCGTACTCCTAAAGAGGCGAAAGCCAAGATCGAAGAGCAGCGCGCCGTTATTCAGGGTGAGCCTCAAAATCTGGAGGAGCAGGCGATCAGCCTGGTCGGCACCGATATTTATCGAAAATTGGTTTGTGGCTATACCGAAAAACAGTGGGGGCGTCCTTGCAAAGAGCTCCCGGCCTTTATTATCAAGCGTCTTCCTGTTCGATTTACCTATGACAACAATTACTTTAACGATCGTTATCAGGGTATTCCAGAGGGCGGTTATAATCAGATTATCGAAAAGCTGTTAGATGGTGTTGAGGTGCGCCTAAATACCGACTTTTTGGAGGAACGTGAGAAATGGATGGCGATGGCAGACCGGGTGGTTTATACCGGGATGCTGGATGCATATTTTTCTTATTGCTACGGAAAGTTGGAATATCGCAGTCTGCGCTTTGAAAATGAGGTTTTGGACCAAGAGAATTATCAAGGCGTGGCGGTCGTGAATTACACCGACCCCGAAACACCCTTTACCCGCATTATAGAGCATAAGCATTTTGAATACGGCTCTCAACCAAAAACGGTGATCACCCGGGAATATCCTGCCACCTGGCAGGAAGGGATGGAGCCCTATTATCCTGTAAACGACGATAAAAACAGTGCCCTCTATCGAAAATACGCCGTTTTGGCAGAAAAAGAAGAGAAGGTACTGTTCGGCGGGCGGTTAGGCCAATATTGTTATTACGATATGGACAAGGTGATCGCCGCCGCATTAAATATGGTGAAAGAGACCTTCGGTGAATGAAAATGAAGGAAGTATCAATTAGTATCATCATGCCGGTATACGGCGTGGAAGAATATGTTGGAAACGCAATCGAAAGCATCCAGACGCAGACTTTTCAAAATTGGGAGCTTTGGGCCATTGATGATGGGACCCTGGATCGCAGTGGTGAGATCTGCGATAATTATGCCGCAAAAGATGAGCGTATTCATGTGATCCATAAGGAAAACGGCGGCGCACCCAGTGCCAGAAACCTGGCTATTGACAAAGCGTGTGGCAAGTATTTTTACTTTATGGATTCCGATGACTGGGCAGAACCTACCATGCTGGAGGATATGTTCCGCCTGGCTGAAGAAAATCAGGCAGAAATGGTGATATCCGGTTATTATATCGATTCCTACTATTCTGAAGATGAAAAATTCGTTCAGGTCCAGCGGGTAGAGGATAAGATTTATAATGATCAAGAGGAATTCCGCCAGGATTCTTACCGTTTATTTGATCAAAACCTTTTATATACCCCGTGGAATAAATTGGTGTTGGGTGATTACATCCGGCGTAATAAACTTTATTTTCCCAATACCTTTTGGGATGATTTTCCGTTCTGTCTCAGCGTGATTCGCGATATTAAGCGCGTGGTGGTCACCTCAAAGGTGTATTATCACTTCATGCGTAAGCGCTCCGAGAGCGAAACCACCCGTTATCGTAAAGAGATGTTTGAAAAGCGGGAAGAGGAACATGGCTGGCTGGTGGAGCTCTTTGATTACTGGGGTGTGAAGCGCCCGGAGGTGGAAGAGTTTTTATCCCGGCGTTATGTTGAACGTTTGATCGGCTGTATCGAAAACGTAACCAATCCCTCCTGTGATCTGACCAAGGACGAAAAGAGAGCGCAAGTCAAAGAGATCGTAAACAGCAAAACGACCCGTGAGTGTCTGAAAGTGGCGCAACCCCATTCTACATATATGAAGATTATGCTTCTTCCGCTGAAATGGCGGTGGGTCGACCTTTGCTTGCTGGAGGGGTACTATATCAGCAAAGTGAAAAAGAAAAACGTGAAACGTTTCGTAAAATTGAAGGCAAATCGTTAAAAATTACACGAAAAGGAAAAATATTTGTTGACAAGCGGGGTTTTTGTCATTATAATATTATCTGCTATTGATTTTTCCTTTTGGATTATAGGGAGAGCAATGAAGATCAATTTAAAAGACGCATTTACATTAGACCGTTATGAAAAGGACTTGGAATTCCGCTTGGAAGTGGGTGACGACGAGGAACTGAACACTCTCGCAACCTTCGACGAAGCACCACCCTGTGTTTCTTTTTCCATCCGTGGAAAATACGGTCTTGTTATCTGTGATACGGCTATTGATTTTTCGTATACCTCGTTCTGTTGCCGTTGCCTTGAGCCGGTCAGTGGTACGTTGCATATCAAAAACCGTCGCCGCATGATCACAGATCCTTTGAAAGAGGATGAAGATACGATCTTGATTGATCCAAATTTTGTCTTTTATCCCGATGAGGAAGCGAAAAATCAAATCATACTTGAGTTTCCGGATCGTTTTCTTTGTTTGGAGGATTGTAAGGGGCTTTGCCCTGTATGTGGATGCAATCGTAATCTGAAAGAATGTGGCTGTGAAAACACAGGTGTGGAATTTTAATATTACAGTTGTATCATAAATGGAGG
This sequence comes from uncultured Eubacteriales bacterium, assembly GCA_964383835.1. Taxonomy (GTDB): domain Bacteria; phylum Bacillota; class Clostridia; order Oscillospirales; family QAKW01; genus QAKW01. The sequence continues at coordinate 391 of CAYLIT010000189.1, read as the reverse complement.
TAAGATAAATGGCAGTTCCTAAGAGAAAAGTATCTAAAGCAAGAAGAGACAAAAGAAGAAGCAGCGTATGGAAGCTGGGCGCTCCCGCTCTGGTTGAGTGTCCTCAGTGCCACGCCATGAAGGCTCCCCATAAGGCTTGTGCAGAGTGCGGTTATGTAAATGCAGAACTTTCCGTTAAGGACGGTAAGATCTCTGTTAAGGCCGTTGCTGCGAAGAAAGAAGAAGCCACGGTTGCTGAAGAAACTTCCGCAGAATAACGGTTAAAGCTGATGAAAGAGAAGGCGGGTTTTGCCTTCTCTTTTCTTCGTTGTGGAGTTTTTGAAAGGAGGTGCAGTACGTCGGCTTTGATTACCGCTGTGATACCGGAGTCCCTGGGCGAAGAATTAGGGCT
>CAYLIT010000188.1:0-3756 GCA_964383835.1 uncultured Eubacteriales bacterium | reverse complement strand
GACCTGGTTGCAGGTGCCAACATCGCAGGCTTCCTGAAGGTTGCAGAAGCCATGAAGGCTCAAGGTAACGTTTAAGCCTGAAAAAGACTGTCGAAAAAGGCACAGACCGCAGAAAAATGAAAAAATGCGGTCGCAACCTATACTTAAAGAATGCAGAGAGGAAGAGCTTGTGCTCTTTCTCTCTGTTTATTTTATAAGGAAAAAATCTGCCCATGGCAGATTTTAATTAAAATTTTTCTGCTTTCCGCCAAAATGACCGCTCGGCGTATCACATACGCCGTCGGGATCATTTTGACGAAATCTGCACTCTTTTTGGACAGTCTTCGGCCTGTGCGCGCCACTCGGCGTATCGCATACGCCGTTGGTCGAGTTGACGAAACCTGCCTCCTTTTTGAGGCCAAACGGGTTTATACCTTTAAATACATAAAACCACCGTGCACCGCACGGTGGTTTTTTTGTGGTTTTTTTGCACGAACGATGCCCGAAAAGAAAAACGACCCTATTTACCCCGTGGGGAACTCGTGCTATAATCTTTATAACAGATAAGTAGGAAGGTATTAAAAATGAACGAAGTTTCTGCCCAAGAGTGCATCGAACGCTATTGGAGACCGTAAATGGAGCGTTTAAAGAAAGAAAATTTACTTAATGGGCGTCCGGTTTACCTCTATTCCACCGGCGGAACCGCGCCCTACAGCCACGATCTGCCCGAGATCAGCCTGGTGCTGGAGGGGAGCGGCATCCACCGCATCGGGGAGCAGGAGATACCCTGTGAAGCAGGAGACCTTTACGTCATAAATACTGACGTAACACACCGCTTTGAGCAGGAAGGCTCTGCCCCCTTGAAGCTCCGTCATCTTTTGTTTGACCCCGATCTGCTCTCCAGTGCCGATTGCCACGGCGTTTTTATGGATAACGGCGCGGTGGGCTACGCCACCCTCACCGAAGGGAGCCGACGGGAGATCGAGGGCTTTTTCGAGACCATTACCCGTGAGCTTGCCGAGGAGCGCTATCAATGGCGCGAAGCGGTGGGTGCGACCCTTTCGCTCCTGCTGATCGCCGTGGGGCGGTACGTCAACGACGCCATCAAAAACAGCCCTGCCGCCAAGCCCCGGGAGCTGGAGCTGGTCCATGAGGGCCGCCGTATTTTAGAGGAGGAGTTCACCGACCCCGCCCTGACCTTAGAGGAGCTGGCAGGCCGCCTGTTCGTCAGCGAATCCTCTTTAAGCCGCCTTTTTAAGCGGTTCACGGGGGAGAGCTTTTCCCTTTACCTGCGCCGCAAGCGCATCGAGCACGCCTGCCGTCTGCTCTTGACCACCGACGCCAAGGTGGAAGAGATCGTGCGGCAATGCGGCCTTCGGGACGTTCCGTCCTTTTATAAGGTCTTTCACGAAATTATGGGGATCACCCCCGCACAATACAGAATACAAAATTCCAAAGGAGATATCATCATGAGCATTTTAAACGAGATTTCAGAACTGTTGCAAAAGGGCCGCAGTAAGCCCGTCAAGGAGCTGGTGCAGAAGGCGCTGGACGAGAGCGTTTCTCCCGCCGAGATCCTGGAGAACGGCCTGTTGCACGGTATGGGCATCATCGGTGAAAGGTTCAAGAATAACGAGATCTATATCCCCGAGGTACTGGTAGCCGCCCGCGCTCTCAATACGGGAATGCAGGTGCTGAAGCCCTACCTGCAGGCCGACGGCGTAGAAGCCGTCGGAAAGGCCTGCATCGGCACGGTGCAGGGCGATATGCACGATATCGGCAAGAATCTGGTGAAGATGATGATGGAAGGCAAGGGCATCGAGGTGGTAGACCTGGGTACCGACGTTGCCCCCGAAGCCTTTATCGCCGCCGCAAAAGAGAACAATTGTTCTGTTATCTGCTGTTCCGCACTGCTGACCACCACCATGCCGGTGATGAAGGAGGTCGTTGAATTGGCAAAGGCCGAGGGCATCCGCGATTCCGTCAAGATCATGGTGGGCGGCGCTCCCGTCAATCAGGATTTCTGCACCGCCATCGGCGCCGATTGCTATACCTCCGACGCCGCCAGCGCCGCCGACGCGGCCGCCGCTTTTTTGAGAGGTTAAGGCTATGACCGAGCAAAAGATGAAAATTTACGAGGACTTTTGGGAGCGGCGCCCCTTAAAGCGCCCCGTTCTTAACCTTACCGCCCCCAAGGATCCCCAAATGAAGTACGACGTTCCCGCCAGCCCCGAGCAGAGATGGCTGGACGAGGAGTTCATCGTCAACCATATCCGTAAGTGGTGGGGGAATACCGCCCGCTTTGCGGAGGGCGTTCCCAATATCTTTACCAATTTAGGCCCCGGCTGTCTGGCGGCCTGCGTGGGCGGCAACTACGGCCTCTCCGATCATACCGTCTGGTTCGACCGCGACCCCATCATCAAGGATTGGGAGGATCTGCCCGACATCGAGCTGAATTATCAAAGCGAGATGTGGCAACACCTCCTTCGTCTGCAAAATAAATTCGCCGCCGAGGGCTTGCCCTTCTCCATCACCGATCTGGGCGGAATCATGGATATCGTCGCCTCCCTCAGAGGGACCGAGGAGCTCCTGTACGATCTCTACGATTACCCCGAAGAGGTCAAAGAGCTTTCCCACCGCATCACCGAAATGTGGCTGGAGGCCTTCGATCAGCAGGTGGAGACCGTCGGCAAGCACGTGCCTTACTACAGCAGCTGGATGAACATTCCCTCCTCCAAGCCCTGGTACCCCCTGCAGTGCGATTTCAGCTATATGATCTCTCCCGATCACTTCGAGGAGTTCGTGCTGGAGGATCTTGCCACCCTGGCCAAGCATATGCCCCGCTCCATTTATCACCTGGACGGCGTGGGCGAGCTGCCCCACCTGGATATGATCCTGGATATCCCCGAAATTACGGGCATCCAATGGGTGGCAGGGGACGGCGAAGCCCCCTTATGGGATGAAAAATGGTTCCCCGTCTATAAGAAGATCCAGGATAAGGGCAAGAACCTTGTCCTCAATAAAGGGGCCGTCAGCGAAAGGGACGTGGCGGGTGCCGAGCGGCTCATCAAGACCCTGGACCCCACCGGCGTTTATATGTTCGCCCAATTCACCTGCGAGGATAAGGCCAAGCAAATGCTGGAAAATATAGAACGTTGGAGTAATTGATATGAATATGAAACAATGGCTGGCAGAGGCGGTCTCTGCCCAAAAGCCCCTGCCCATCCTTTCTTTCCCGTGCATCAGCCTGTTAGGGGTGTCGGTAAAGGAGCTGATCGCAAGCAGCGATCTGCAGGCAGAGGGCATGAAAAAGGTGGCCGAAGCGGTAAATTCCGCCGCATCGGTCAGCCTGATGGACCTTTCGGTGGAGGCGGAATGCTTCGGCGCCACCGTGCGGTTTTCCGATGAAGAGGTTCCCACCGTCACCGGTCGCCTGGTTCACGACGAGGACGAGGCGGACGCCCTGGAAATTCCCGCCGTGGGTACCGCCCGCTCGGGGCTTTACGTGGAGTCTATCCGCAAGGCCTGCGCCCTCATCACCGACCGCCCCGTTTTTGCGGGGATGATCGGCCCCTTCTCGCTGGCGGCCCGCCTGCTGGACGTCTCCGAGATCATGATGGATTGCTACGACGAGCCGGATATGGTGCACACCGTCATGGAAAAATGCACCGCCTTTCTGATCGAGTACGCCAAGGCCTACCGTGCGGCGGGTGCCAACGGCATCATGATGGCGGAGCCTGTTGCCGGTCTGCTTTCTCCCTCTCTGGAGGAGGAATT
>CAYLIT010000187.1:0-3801 GCA_964383835.1 uncultured Eubacteriales bacterium | reverse complement strand
ATTTATTATATAATTAAATAATTTATTTAGCAATATATTTATTTACTTTTTTAAAAATTTGTGTTATAATACCTACCGATGACTGGGCTGAACAGTCGCCGTTATGCCTTGCATAGCGGAGGAAAGTCCGAGCATCACGGGTCAGGATAGTGGGTAACACCCACCGAAGGCGACTTCAGGGATAGTGCAACAGAAATATACCGCCGCATTTTGCGGTAAGGATGGAAAGGCGAGGTAAGAGCTCACCACGCCCTATGGTGACGTAGGGGGTCTGTAAACCCTATCCGATGCAACACCGACAGAAGCGAGGGTGGCCCGCCTGTTTGAGCTTCGAAAGCGTGGCTTGAGGCACTTGGCAACAGGTGTCCCAGATAGATGACTGTTCACGACAGAACTCGGCTTACAGGCCCAGTCATACATTTGAGGCACACTTCCCGATGAAGTGTGCCTCAAGTGATATTCGGCTGACGCCGAGTTAAGAAAAAGGACACTTTCCGTTTCGAAAGTGTCCTTCTTAATTTAATCAGAATTGACAAAGGAAATGCGGTAGTTTTTGGGTGAAAGACGATAGTTTTCCTTGAACAGGCGGGAAAAATAAACGGGGTCTTCATAGCCTACGGCCTCAGCCACCTCGTTGATAGGAAGAGTGCCGGTCTCCAGTAATATGGCCGCTTTTTCCAGGCGTATTTTATTGACGTAGTTGCGGGGCGAGAGGCCGAAGCTTTTGGTAAAAATGCGATAGAGATTAGGCACCGAGCAGGCGGCCACCCGAGCCAGCCGTTCCTGGGTGATGGGCTCGGCGTAATGCTCTTCGATATAGCGTTTGAGCCGCAAAGAGGTAGGGTCGGAGCGATCGCTCCGGGGCGCAGAAAGGGAGAGCAACAGATCCACCAACCGATAGGCCGCCGCATAGCGGGCGCAAAGGGTGGGTGCGGAACGCACCTCGCCGATCAGCGCGGTCAATTCATTACAATAGCGGGCCGGGATCAAGGCGGGCGGCTCGAAAACGTCCTCAAAGGCATACAGCTCGTTGACGGTGATGCTCATAAACACCCACTGGGCTTCCATATTCCCCTCTTCCCCGTTGCGGTGCAAGATCTCTTGCCGCACGCCGGAGGGTGCCACAAAAGCGCCGCCCTCTTCGGTGATAACCGAGTGCTGATCACCGAGGGTGACCTCATACTTCCCGCGCACCGCCTGCACAACAGACAGACAAGGCAGGGATTTGACGTGGCAGATCCCGTCATAATCCCCTTTTAAGCCACTGCCGTAAAGCTGACGGATCTCAATGGAACGGATCTCCATGACATTCTCCTTTTTGATAATATAGTACAAGTTTATTATAGTATATTCCATTGCAAAATGCAACCACTTTGGTAAAATAAAAGCAAGAGGTGAACACGATGATCTTTGCAACTGCATCCGATACGCCCCGCCCCATCCGGCTGAGTGAAGCCCTGCGGGAATGGGCGTACGAATCCCTCCACGGCAGGTATGGGGATGAAGCAAAATCCACCCCCTGCGTGACGTTGGAGCATATAAACGATTTTGAAAAACTAAGCGATATCAAGCGGTATGATCTTGCCGTCCGGGAGATCGCAGAAAAAGCGCCGGTGCGCCTGCAGGAGCATGAGATGCTCTGCGGCTCCGCCACCTTAGGGGATGCCATCGAGCACCAGGTGCCTGCCCGTTTTAAGGATAAGACGGTCTTTCGGTCCATCAGCCATCTGACCATCGGTTACGAGAGGATGCTGACCGAGGGCATGGAGTCTTACACAAAAGAGATTGCCGCGCGGTTGGAAGACCCCGGCCTGACGGAAAAGCAGATCTCCTTTTTACATAGCCTCCAAAACGTGATCGCCGCCTATCGTACCTGGCACGGGCGGTACCTGGAGGCCACAGAGACGACACGACCCGATCTGCACCGTCTTTTGCAACAGGTGCCCTTCTCCCCTGCACGGAATTTTCACGAGGCGTTGCAGGCTCTTTGGTTGACCTTTGCCTTTACGCGGCTGTGCGGTAACTGGCCGGGCATCGGGCGGATCGATCAGCTATTGGGCGGTTATTTGAAAAAGGATCTGAGAGACGGCACTTTGACCTTGGATGAAGCCCGAGAGCTTTTGGCATCCTTTTTTATTAAAGGCTGCGAGTGGATCCAAAGCGATACGCCCCTCGGCACCGGCGACGCCCAGCACTATCAGAATATCGTGTTGGCGGGGATCGACGCCGAAGGCCATGAGGTGACCAACGAGGTGACCTATTTGGTTTTGGATATCGTGGAAGAGCTGGCCATAGCCGATTACCCCATCACCGTGCGATTAAATAAAAACTCCCCCGCACTGCTGAAACGGCGAGTGGCAGAGGTGATGCGGCACGGCGGCGGGATCGTGGCCCTCTACAATGAAGACCTGGTCATCCGTTCCCTGGTGCGGTCCGGCTACCCCGAAGAGGAAGCCCGTACCTTTGCCAACGACGGTTGCTGGGAGGTGCAGATCCCCGGTAAGACCGATTTTGCCTACGTTCCCTTTGATGCCCTGCAGATCTTCAATCAGGTGCTGGAGCTGAACGGCGAATCGACCTCCGTCGAGGCACTTTACGAGGCCTATTACAAGGCGTTAAACGAGACCGTGAAGACCATCTACCGGCAGAAGATCGGGGATGCCTACGCCCCGATCGACGGCGGGTGGCAGACCACTGTTTGGGAGCGCCCCACCTCGGTGATCAGCCTCTTTGAAGAGGGGTGCATCGAAAACGCCCGGGCCTATCGGGATCACGGCACCAAATACGTCATCCGTTCCCCTCATATCGGCGGGGCACCGGACGTTGCGAACTCCTTTTACGCCATCCAAAAACTGGTATTTGAAGAAAAGCTGTGCACGCTGACCGAATTGGTTACAATTCTCAAAAACAACTGGGAGGGTCAGGAGGTGTTGCTGCTTTATGCCAAGAATCGCTACACCTATTACGGCAACGACAACGACGAGGCCGACCGCTGGCACACCCGCATTTTGAACGATTTTGCAGGGATGGTGGAGCGGTGCCACAAGGAGGGCGGCAGACCCACCTTCTTTATCCCCGGGGTCAGCACCTTCGGGCGGCAGATCGATTGGTTGCCCCAGCGTTCCGCAACCGCCTTCGGCAGTAAAAAGGGCGAGATCCTCTCGGGTAACGATTCTCCCGTGCCGGGGACCGATTCTGCAGGCGCCACCGCCATCATCCGCTCCCATTGCAAGGCAGATCTTGAACGGCAGACCTGCGGTGCGGCGCTGGATCTCAAGATCTTCCCCGGGTCACTGAACGGCGAAAACGGCATCACGGCGCTGGTGGCGCTGATGGACGGCTTTTTGGCGCTTGGCGGGTTCTTTATGCAGTTGGATATGGTAGATCCCGCCACCCTTTTGGAGGCGCAACGGGATCCCCAGCGGTTCAAGACCCTTTCGGTGCGGGTCTCGGGCTGGAATGCCCGGTTTGTGACCCTCACCAAAGAATGGCAGAACATGATCATCGAGCGCACCGCTTCGAAGGAATTTTAAGGTGACCAAAATTCAAAAATTCTGCACCAAGGACGGCCCCGGCATCCGCACCACCTTAGAGACCTGCGGGTATTTTGACGCAAAGCTCCTGCCCGCCTTGGTCGAGACCACCGACCTCTTTTTATGGAATATCAAGGACACCGACGAGAAACTGCGTGATGCAAACGAATTCTTGGAGCAATATGTTTCAATTATATAAAAAGGAAGTGCTCATTTGCTGACGCCACATAAGGCAGTAATTTCAAAATACTAACTTATGGGCGTTGCA
>CAYLIT010000186.1:0-3801 GCA_964383835.1 uncultured Eubacteriales bacterium | reverse complement strand
GGCGTCGTCCATACCAAAGAGCAGTTCCGCACCCCAAAAAAGAACCAGGCAGACCGCCGTGCCGATAGCGTTGATCAGCAGATGGATCATCGCCACCCGCTTGGCATTTTTTTCGGCTCCGACAGCAGACAGCAGGGCGGTGACGCAGGTACCGATATTCTGTCCCATCACCAGCGGCACCGCCATAGAGCGGGTGACCCGCCCGGTGAGAGAAAGGGCTTGCAGGATCCCCACCGAAGCAGAGCTGCTTTGAATCACCGCCGTAATGACCGCCCCTGCCAGCACCCCCAAAAGCGGATTGCGGAACACCAGCATCAGTTCTCCGAAACGGGGATCATCTGCCAAAGGCGCCACCGCATCCTTCATCAGCTCCATACCGTGCATCAAAAGAGCAAAGCCCAACAGAGCCGATCCTCCCCTTTGCCGACGGTCCCGCTTTGAAAACATCAGCAGGATCGCTCCCAATAAAGCCAAGATCGGCGCAAAGTTTTCCGGCTTCAATAACTGTACCCAAAGATCTTTGCTTTCCAGCCCGGTCAGGCTCAATAACCAGGCGGTAAGGGTGGTACCAATATTCGCACCGAACACCACGTAAACCGTTTGACGAAACTGCAGCAGACCGCTCCCCACCAGCCCAACCAGCAACACCGTCACCGCCGACGAGGACTGAACCGCCATGGTCACCCCGATGCCGGTAAACAGCCCCGCCCATGGATTTGCGGTCATCCGCCGCAGTAACAGCTCTAACCGCCCGCCGGCGATCTCTTCCAGATTTCCGCTCATGATCTTCATACCAAAAAGGAAAAACGAAAGCCCCAAAATCAACCGGAGCACCGCAAACAGATCCATCCTTAAGTATCCTTCCTGCTTTTTCCTTTAGTATGTGGATTGTCGTTGACTTTATCCCCCATTTTGCTATAATTGAACTATCAACAAAAGTGAGGTATCCGTTATGAACGATAATCGCATTGCAACCGAATACGCTGCGGCATTGTTCGCTAAAATCACCCCCGCTTTCCGTTACGACGGCAAGGAAGCGATGGACTCCTGGCAAAAGCGGGCAGGGGAACAGTTAACGGCTCTGCTGGGTCTTGACAAAATGATCTCCGCCGACGAGGATCTCTTTGAGATCACCAAAAAATTTGATATTCCGGGCGGTCACGCCCTGGAATTCCGTTTTCAAAGCGAACCGGGGTATTTTGTACCTTGCTATTTGCTGTTGCCCCACGGCTATAACGGAGAAAAACTACCCGCTTGCATCTGCCTGCAGGGTCATTCCACCGGAATGCACAACTCCCTTTGTATCAACGAGGACGGTTCCCCCATGGAACAAGAACAAGCCCAAAAGGTCCAAAGCGGAGACCGTGATTTTGCCGTCCGTGCCGTCAAAGAGGGATACGCCGCTTTTTGCATTGAACAGCGCTACATGGGCTGTACCGGCACCTTCCGTGAGGGGCCCGGCTGTGCCAAAGGGGTGCAAAGCATGGCCACCATGATGATGGGGCGATGCGCCATCGGCGAGCGTGTTTGGGACGTGATGCGGCTGATCGACGTGATCGAAACCCATTTCAAACAATTGGATACCGAAAATCTCCTTTGCATGGGCAATTCCGGCGGCGGAACCGCCACCTTTTACGCCGCCTGCCTGGAAAAGCGCATCCGCCGAGCAATGCCCTCCTGCGGATTTTGCGCCTATCAGGAGTCCATCGTGGATCTCCGTCATTGCGCCTGCAACTATATTCCCGGCATCGCCTACCATTTTGATATGGGGGATCTTGCCGGCCTGATCGCCCCCCGGGACTTAGTGGTCATCCACGGGAACGTGGACGAGATCTTCCCCGAATTCGGCGTGCACAAAGCCTTTGCCCAAGCAAAAACCATGTTCGATTCCTTCGGAGGAAATATTCAACTGGTCACCGGCGAAGGCGGCCACCGTTTTTACGCCGATCAAGGCTGGAGCGCCATTCGCCAATTAGAAAATAAGTAAAATAGATGATCGTTTTGTCCTAAATGTTCGGAATATCCTATTCTGCTCCGTAAAATACCTGCTATAATAGTAAAAAAGTTGAAAGCGAGGATACCAAAATGGCAACGATAGATACCTCTTGGTACGACGTAGTAGGAAGCGCCGTTAAAAAAGATAAGCTGGTTCAATGCGAAAAATATGCCTCTGCACTCTCTCTGAAGGAGATGGAAGACGTAGAGATCAAATGTGCTGTCCCCATGATTAAGGGCAGCTACGCCATCAAGGACCGTGCCGACAACACCGTAAAGGAAGGGGCTTTTAGCCTGCCCGCAGAAGGGGTTATGCAATTTACCCTGAAGGACTACGTTCCCTTTGCAGAGCTTACCCCTTACGAAACCTGCGATGCCGACTATCATATCGTGATGGCCGTCACCCTCATCACCGGCGACGAGATCTCCGGCTTTCGTGTATTCGTCTGCAATATCCGTGCAGGAAAATACACCACCGAGATTCCCGACAAATTCAATTTGATTGAGGCGCTGGACGCCATTCCGGTTGCCAAGCCCGGCATGACGGAGGATGAGCTTCGCAGCATTTGCTTGCGTTATTTTGAACTGGAGACCCAATTCCCCTATCGCTTCAAAGAGGATTTTGTCTACGAGATCGTCAGCCAAAAACGACTCCGACGTCTGGAGGCAGGCAAGGTCTACGGCGGTCTGCCCTACATTACCCGTGGCGCAGGCAATATCTACCGGGTGGCGGAATTCTATGATCCCGAAACCGGCTATTTAGATACCAACGGTGATATCTTCCAAAATATTCGCCACTTCGGCAACGCCTGCTCCGGTGGTGCCTCCACCGCTTGGGCGAGAGTGGTCACCTCCGCTTATTTGGGTTATACCATGTTCACGACCCAAGCCAACGGCTACCTGCCGGTGGGCCCCTATCGCTATTCCAAGCCCGAGGTTACAAAGTTCATCAAGAAAAAGCTCGACCCCAACGGTTATGATTGCTCCGACGTCTGCCAAGAAAACGGCGAGCAGGTCATGTATGAATCCTATGCAGCCATGAAGCCTGCCGACGGCGTTTGCTGCTGCGGTCACGTGCGAATGAATTACTCCAACCCCGTGGTGGTTCGTAACGAGGACGGCACCATCGACGGCGAAAAGAGCTACACCACCATGATCGAGCAGATCTGCTACGTCAACAACCCCAACTGCCTCCGCATCGCCCCCGACGGCACCCATTACACCTGCCAGGGCTTTGTGAATATTAAATACACCTTCGCCAATCTGTTCCAAACCCACTATATCCCCTTTACCTTTGCAGAGTTCCAGGATCCCTCCCGGGTAGAGGTGGCACGGGTGGTTCTCTCTGTAGAACCGGAATGGAAATGGGCCTCCATTACCTCTAATTACCCCATCTCCGACGTATTCAGCGAGGTGAACGGAAAACGCTACGTATTCCGCAACGAAGAGTTCTTCCGTAAAGAGGTGCACCTGGGCGATATCTTCCCCGCGGAAGCCTTGGTGGACGGCGCTAAGATCTCCTGCCGCCTTTATAACGGCGAGACTTACGAATTGGATACGATCCGATCGAAAAAGTAATTCGGATCACCGCCCTGCGGAAGACGGAATATCCCGATTTAATAGCGCAATACGAAAACCCCATCGAACACGCCTGTGATATCAAAATAGGGGAGAGCTGGATCGCAGAAAACGGCCAATGCCCCGCAGGCTTTTGCGAGAGTGCATGGAGCAGCATCGCCCCCTTCGCCGAGGAATTGGCAAAGGGAGGCGGCAATTTCTACGACGGCTGGATGAAAAATCCCCACT
>CAYLIT010000185.1:0-3829 GCA_964383835.1 uncultured Eubacteriales bacterium | reverse complement strand
AACAACTCACCTTCAGTGATTTCTTCCAGACCTGCGATCATTCTCAGAGTGGTAGACTTACCGCAACCGGAAGGACCGACCAGTACCAAGAACTCCTTATCTTCGATCTCAAGGTTGAAATCGGATACCGCAATAACGCCGCCGGGATATCTTTTGTAAATGCCTTTCAATGACAAGCTTGCCATGTGTTAAACCTCCTGATAAAGCAATAGATTTACTGTTATATACTATACCACAACGATGCAAAAATTGAAATACTTTTTTTAAACAAATTTAGAGTTTACATTTTGTCTATAGTGCACAAATTGAAATCCGCAACGTTTTTATAGACGGATTTTTTAGCGGATATGACCAACGTTTACTGCAGATATTATTCCACTTTTTGCAAAGAAATAATCTCATCCTCCGTCAAATATCGGCACTCCCCTACCGGCAACTCCGGATCCAGCGTCAACCCGTGGATCGCGCGGCGATGCAACGCTGTCACCTCATTGCCAAGCGTCGCAAACATCCGTTTGATCTGATGAAACTTTCCTTCCGAAATCCGCAAAAGACCGTACCGATCTTCATACTGATCAAAAAAGGCAGGTTTGCAATGCAACCCATCCTTGAGTTCAATTCCATCTCGCAGTTTCTGAATATCATCCGCTGTTACAGCATCGCGCAATGTAACCATATACTCTTTAAAAATTTCTTTTTTCGGTGCCAACAGACGGTGGGCCAAATCCCCATGATTGGTAATCAGAACCAACCCGGTCGTATCTTTGTCCAATCGTCCGCATACAAACAGATCCTTTTTTTGATATTCAACGGGCAAAAGATCAAACACCGTTTTACTGCGACTATCCCGATTGGCACAAACATAGCCCTTCGGCTTATGAAGCATGATATAAAAATACCGTTGATAAACCACCGGTTGATGATCCAATAAGATCTCGCACTCCCCCACCTGTAAGCTTCCGCTCTTGGCAGGAACGCCATCCACCGTAACGCGACCCTTGGATATCGCTTTTTTGGCCTCGGTCCGTGTCATATTCAATGTGTCACATAAATATTTGTCCAGTCGCATTTCCTTTAAAAGGCTGCACCGAAAACGGCGCAGCCATTCCTATTCTTTCACAAATCCGTGCACAAACCCTTCCGCCTCAGCCGAAGAGATATCTCCGCCGATCACCTTGCCTTTATACACAAGGAGATTTGCATTCACCTCCCCGGTGTGATCCGGATAATTTGTCACACGGTATGTATATTTTTTTACTCTGTCTCCTTTGAATTTCGAGAGATCAAAGCCGCTTAATTTTTGGTAGTTATTATATGTTTCGTAATCCTTGTCAAATTCCGATGGAATAATAACCTCTTCAATCAAGGAGGGCTCCGCTTCCACCTCATAACCAAAGGAATTCAAAAAACTGACCCGCTGTTCTGCAGTCTTTGCCGCAGTATCCGATGCGTTTTTCAGCACATCAGTGGCATCCTTAGGCGTAAACACCGCGATCCCGCCGATCGAAAGACACAGCGCCGCACAAAGACCCCAGATCATATTTCGATTTAGTTTTACAGACCATATAAACATGAGCAACCCTCTTCCGAATTGATTTCATTAATTTATATGGTCTGTATAATTTAATTATTCGGCTTTTTCAGTGATAACCTTTTGAGTGATGTTTGCGGGTGCCTCGCGGTACTCCAGGAACTCAAAGTTAAAGGACGCACGGGCATGGGTCATACTTCTAAGATCCATTGCGTAAGAGTTCATCTCACTCATGGGAACCGTAGCGGTTACGATCTTATAACCTCTGGTTTCAGAAGCATCCATCGAAAGGATCTGACCGCGGCGCTTATTAATATCGCCGATAATGTCGCCCATCAACGCATCGGAAACATGAACAGTCAAAGAACCAACAGGCTCCAAAAGAACAGGGTTGGCCAGTTTCATACCTTCTTTAAACGCAATGGATGCCGCAGTCTTAAATGCCATTTCAGAGGAATCCACCGGGTGATAAGAACCATCCAAAAGGGTGGCCTTCAAACCGGTTACGGGATAGCCGGCCAAAACACCTTTGGTGATGGATTCACGCAAGCCCTTCTCAACAGCGGGGAAATAGTTCTTGGGAACTGCGCCACCGAAAACAGACTCAGTAAACTCGAATTCGCCCTCAAACAACGGCTCAAACTCGATCCAAACGTGACCGTACTGGCCGTGACCGCCGGATTGTTTCTTATGCTTACCTTCTACCTTGACCTTCTTGCGGATCGCCTCACGGTAAGGCACCTTGACCTCGCCAAGCTCCACGTTAACGCCAAACTTGGATGCCAGCTTAGAAACCACAACATCCAACTGAAGATCACCAAAACCGGAAAGCACCATCTGCTTGGTTTCGGCATCCACCTTCATTTTCAGAGTAGGATCCTCTTCAATCATACGGTTGATGCCCTGAGCGATCTTTTCTTCATCGCCCTTGGCTTTGGAGATAACCGCCTTACTGTAATTCGCCTTTGGAAACTCGATTGCCGGAATAGTAATAGAACTATCCTTATCGCAAAGGATATCAGAGGTCCCGGTCACGGCGAGCTTGGTGAATACGCCGATATCGCCTGCCTGGAGTTCATCCACTTCATTTTGCTTTTTACCAAAAGGAGTATAAACGTGGGCGATCTTTTCGTTTTCGCCACGGGTCGTATTCAGGTAAGAACGATCCTTTTTAACAGTACCGGAGTAAACCTTGAAGAAAGACATTTTGCCTACAAAGGGATCGGCAACAGTCTTAAATACACGCAAAGCAACCGGGCCGGCAGGATCGCACTCCAATTCGGCCTCTTCACCGTTCTTTGTAACCGTAACAGAACCCTTGCAAAGCGGGTTAGGAAAATAATCAACGATAGACTCCAAAAGTTGATAAATACCACGAACTTCGGTAGGAACGCCACAGAAAATAGGATAGATCAAGCGGAGTGCAACTGCATTCCTCAAGCCATCCGCCAGTTCATCTTGGGTGAATTCTTCGTCAGCAAAGAATCTATCCATCAAAGCGTCATCGGTTTCAGCGATCGCCTCCAAAGCAGAGTGATAATATGTATTAACCTTATCCTGCATATTTGCAGGAACAGGAACGACACCCTGACCAAAGCGATAACCCTCGTTGGTGATGACATTTACCGTACCAACCAATTTATTATCTTCGATGATCGGCAAAGTAATAGGCAGGATCTGAGTGCCGCCGAATTTTGCGTGCAACTGCTCAACGATACTGTAAAAATCGGAATTTTCATCATCAAGACCGGAGATGAAGAATGCGCGGGGCATCATCTTCTTTTCAGTCTTTTGCCAAGCCTTTTCGGTACCGACGGAAACGGTATTCTTCGCAGTCAGAACGATCAAAGCAAGATCGGCAACTTCCAACGCAGAAAGCTGATCACCCTCATAATCGTAGTTACCGGGGACATCGATCAGATTGATCTTGGTGTTTTTATAATTAAACGAAGCCATCGAAAGAGAAATCGAGATTTTACGCTTGATTTCCTCTGCGTCAAAATCCAGGATCGTATTGCCCTGATCGATCTTACCCAGCCGTTCTATTGCTTTGCTGAAATAAAGCATAGACTCGGCCAGGGTCGTTTTCCCATTCCCTTTGTGACCGATCAAACATACATTACGAATGTCTTTTGCTGGTGTGCTCATGATAAGATCTCCTTTCGCGGCCCTTTTGTGGAACGCTTAAAATAATTATGGTTATATTATATAATATCACCAAACAAAATGCAAGCGTTTAATGAGTTATTTGCAAAAAGTACAAATTGCACAAACGAGACACGCAACCAAGACCACGAC
>CAYLIT010000184.1:430-3858 GCA_964383835.1 uncultured Eubacteriales bacterium | reverse complement strand
TACGGGCCTGATCCGCGATGGCGCGGGTGATGGCCTGACGGATCCACCAGGTGGCGTAGGTGGAAAACTTATAGCCCTTCTCGTAATCGAACTTTTCAACGGCCTTGATCAGACCCAGGTTTCCCTCCTGGATCAGATCCAGGAAGTGCATCCCACGACCCACGTAGCGCTTAGCGATGGAAACCACCAGACGCAGGTTGGCTTCGGAAAGGCGCTGCTTGGCCTTCTCGCCGGCGGCGATCTCTTTGAGGTAGAATTCCATCTCCTCGGCGATGATCTCGTCGGGCAGGTTAT
This sequence comes from uncultured Eubacteriales bacterium, assembly GCA_964383835.1. GTDB lineage: Bacteria > Bacillota > Clostridia > Oscillospirales > QAKW01 > QAKW01. The sequence continues at coordinate 3,564 of CAYLIT010000184.1, read as the reverse complement.
CATAGGCTTCCAGATCCTCTTCGGGGATCTCTTCGCCCTTTTCCCGCATCTCGATCAGCCGCATCAGGCGGTTCGCCTCGGCGCCGCGGAGCATGGTCTTGGCCAGCTCGATCTCTTCCTCACCGCTCAGCAGGGGAACCTTACCGATCTCCTTGAGGTAGACCTTGACGGGGTCGTCCACCAGCATATGCTCGCCGGCTTCCACCTGCCCGGATTCCTCATCCTTCTGCTCCACGATCTTAACGATACTGGAAATATCCTCGATATCGTCTGCAGAGTCCTCAATGATCTCGATGCCCTGCTCCTCCAGCATATCGTAAAGTTTTTCGATCTGCTCCGGATCCAGGCTGATCTCGTCCAGGATATCCATGATCTCCCGGTTGGAAAGAGAGCCCTTGCTCTTGCCCAGCTCTAACAGTTCTTTGTAAAACGCTTTTTTCTCAATATTCATCCTTTGATCTCCTTTATTTGCTGCATCAGTTGCTCGGGCGTAAGGTTGCCGGTATCCACCCGCTTTGCGCCCTCACTTTTTAATATTTCCACACACTCCCGAAGCTGCTCCCTGGGATCCCCATGCAGAACCGGGGTGTTGATGAAAAACGAAATTTGCGCCATCTCCTTCTCGTCGAAGGCCTTGGCAAAGACCGGCATCGGTGTATCCGGCTCGACCCCGTATTCCTCCAAAAGGAATTCATACACCCGCCGGTTGAAGCCGGTGATGAAATCCTCGGGAGAAAGCAATTCCCGTACCTCTTTCCAATAGTCCGGGTGCCGGACCAGGATGGCCAGAATGATCTCTTCCGCACGGGCGGCACGGATGGCCTTGGCACGGTCGGGATTGACCCGGTCGTAGGTGCCCTTCAGCTCCTGCTCCCGGGTACGGATCTCCTTGCGCTGGGCGGCGGTCTTTTTACGCTTATAGACCTTGGCAACTTCTTGACGGATGGAATCACTGCTGATCCCCAGTTCCTGGCTCAATCTTAACACGTAGACGTCCCGCTCAACGGCACTTTCGATGCCCACCAACAGCTCTACCGCCTGCCGAAGATATTCCACCCGCATGGCGGTATCCTTCAGATCCAGCCCCGCTTTAAGCTTTTCCAGTTGGAATTCCATAGGGGTCTTGGAGCTTTTCAGTAGCATGGCAAACCGCTCCTTGCCGTACGTCTTGATAAATTCATCCGGGTCCTTGGCACCGTTCATCTGCAGTACCCGCACCGGAATGCCCTGCTCCTCTAAAAATCGGATCGCCTTATCGGTGGCCTTGAGGCCGGCGGAATCGTTATCAAACGCCACCACCACCCGCTTGGCATATTTCATCAGCACCCTCGCCTGCTCCTTGGTAAAGGCGGTGCCCAAAGGCGCCACCGCACCGGTGAAGCCCGCCTGGGAAAGGGACACAACGTCCAGGTTGCCCTCGCAAAGGATCAGAGTGCCGTCCGGCTCATTCTTGGCCAAATTCAGCCCGAACACACAGTTGCCCTTGGTATAGATCTCCGTATCCGGGGAGTTCATATATTTCGGCTGACCGTCCCCTAAAATACGGCCGGAAAAGGCCACCACGTTGCCCCGCACGTCAAAGACCGGGAACATCACCCGGTTGCGGAATTTATCGTAGGTATGACCCTTTTCGCTTTTGGCCAGAAGACCCGCCGCCACCATCTCTTCCCAGGAATAGCCCTTGGATTTCAAATGGTCCTTCAAGGCATTGAAGGAATCGGGGGCGTAACCCAGACCGTAGCGGACGATGGACTCCTTGGTCAGCCCGCGGCCGATGAGATACTCCAGCCCTGCCTTGCCCTGAGGGCTGATGAGGGTCTGGTAGTAAAAACGAGCGGCCAGCTTGTGCATCTCGTACATCCGGGTACGCTTTTCACGCTGATATTCCGCGTTGCGGCCTTCCTCCTCCGGCAGGGACATTCCCGCCCGCTCCGCCAGATAGCGGACCGCTTCGATATAGTCCAGGTTCTGAAATTTCATCACGAAGGTGATGACGTCCCCGCCCGCATGACAGCCGAAGCAATAATACGAGGCGGTCTCTTCAAAGACGGTGAAGGAGGGGGTCTTTTCGCTGTGGAAGGGGCAAAGGCCGGTGTGACGGGTGCCGTTGCGCTTGAGCGTCACGTAGGGAGCAATGGCATCCACAATATTATTGCGGCCCTTAAGCTCCGCTAAAAAACGGCTGTCCAACGCCATTAAAATTCCCATCCTTTCGGTAAGTATATTTCTTTATAAAGTGTTACAACATAAGTATCGGTCATTCCCGCCAAATAATCCAATACCGCACGCTCGGCACCCTCCTGCTCGATGACCGGCTTGTACTCCGCCGGGATAGCTTCGGGGTTCTCGATAAAATGACGGTACAGCCGTTGCATCAGCCGCTCGGCCTTAGCTTCCTCGGCCTTGGCGCGGGAGCCGGTATATACCCGCTCAAACATGAATTTACGCAGAACGGACATAGCTTGGCCCACCTCTGGGTCAATATTGATGCCGGGCATGAGTGATACCTGGTCGTTATTCAAACTGTGATCGACCACCCCACAGACCATGGTATTGATCCGTGCGCCGGAGCTGTGCCCCAACACAGCGGTAGCCGCATCGGGCAGATCCTCTTCACAGATAATACCGCCGCGGATGGCATCGTCGATATCGTGATTGATATAGGCAATGCGGTCGGAAAGACGCACCACCTGCCCCTCAAAGGTCTCGGGGAGCTTATCCCCGGTGTGGCCGGCCATGCCGTCCAACACCTCGTAGGTCAGGTTCAGACGCTCTAAGATCGCCGCCACCCGCACGCTTTGCTCGTTATGCTTAAAGGGGATCGACGCGATATCGTTCAGCGCCCGCTCCCCGGCGTGACCGAAGGGAGTGTGGCCCAGGTCGTGACCCAAAGCGATGGCCTCGGTCAGATCCTCGTTCAGCCGAAGGGCTCTTGCAATGGAACGGGAGATCTGGGAGACCTCCAAGGTATGAGTCAAACGGGTGCGGTAATGGTCCCCCGACGGGCTCAAAAAGACCTGGGTCTTATGCTTCAGCCTGCGGAAGGCCTTGGAATGGATGATGCGGTCACGGTCTCTGCAAAAGCAGGTGAGTAACGGACAGGGCTCTACCGCCTCGGCCCGCCCCCGGCTGTC
>CAYLIT010000184.1:0-420 GCA_964383835.1 uncultured Eubacteriales bacterium | reverse complement strand
CTTGAGCTTCCCTCAAGAGATCTTTGCTCCGAGGACTGTCGCGGCTTTTGCCCCAAGTGCGGAAAGAACCTGAACGAGGGGACAGGGCTCTACCGCCTCGGCCCGCCCCCGGCTGTCCTTGGAAAGGCAGGCAAAGGAAGAAAGCTGCTCTGCTTCAAATAGTTCTTGCTGCTCACGAAAATTCATCCTTTTTTTCCTCCTATTTAACCTATACAAAGAAACAGACAAAATACCTTTATTTTTTCAAGAAATTTTTTCTTGACAAATAAATCCACACCTTGTATAATATATTAGCGTCTGAATGATCCATTAGCTCAGCTGGCAGAGCATTTGACTTTTAATCAAAGGGTCCGGAGTTCGAATCTCCGATGGATCACCAAAGGAAGCAAATACGAACCCTTTACATTGTGAAGAACGTGT
>CAYLIT010000183.1:0-3868 GCA_964383835.1 uncultured Eubacteriales bacterium | reverse complement strand
TCAAAAAACAATAGAAGATTTAAAATCGCTATTTTAGGGTGTTTTCCTATAAAAATGGCAAATTAGCATAAAAATATGCAACATTCAATGCTAAAACTATTTTGATCTGACTACATAAGTGAAAAAGACGGATATCGTAGAGTGAAACGGGTAAATGAATTGATTATTGGCGGTCATGTATATGACGAAATGGAAGCGTTGGTTGAAACGCCCCATTCCCTCGGTGCACGGATTGACGGACATCAGATCGAGGTTGGTTTTAACGGATATAACAGTCACCTGAATGTTGACGGAGAAAGAATTGCAAAAAAATTGAGATTGTATTAAAATTGCTGTGCAGTGTTGAGAAAACCGCCTATTAGGGCGGTTTTTGTTTTTTAAAAAACGATTGCGTTTTATTAACATTTATGCTATATTATTTACTCGAGGTGAGAAATATGAAATATTTTGTCATTCACTCCGGAAGTGACTATTCGACCGTACACAATTTGATCAGTGAATGGACCGAAGAATTCGACACCATTCAGTTTATTGTATTAGAAGGGAATCAGGAAAACTGGGAAGGCGATGCTACCGCCAGAATTCGCGAGAGTGGGAAGGTGCTTTATATTGTGGGGGAGAGATCTCACGAAAGCCCCTACATCCAAAAAGAATTAGATATTGCCAAACGCGAAAACAAAGAGATTTATGTATATAAATTAAACGAAAGTAATAAGATCAACGAGAGCCTGATTAAATTCCGCAAAAAAGAAAATGCATCAAATGGCGAACTGGAAGGTGAGATTGTATTCAGTAAGACCAAAGAAAAGGTTCTCTTGCTGAACAAGACAGAATTAGATAAAAGAATGTCGATCGACAGCCAGGAGATCGAAAGTATTCTGAAAGGAGGCGCCTTTGAGGATAAAGAGGTTTTATTACAGCAATATCAGATGTTTGTACGGACCTCTGAAGATCTGGTGAGCAGAAAACAATCGGTCAATACCTTCTATATCACCTTGAATTCCTTAATGCTCAGCGCGATCATTTCGGTTATTTGTGCGGCCGGCGAACTCCTTGAAATTTCCGGTGAAAGCATCGTCGTTTATCTGATCTCGGCCTTTTTGGCAATTATCGGGATTGTTATTTGCTGTTCCTGGATCACATTGCTGAATTCGTACTCCGATCTAAATGCGAGTAAAATGGCGATCATTGGCTGTGTTGAAGAACGGTTGGCATTAAAACTGTTTGACACCGAATGGGCAGTGCTCACCAGAAGAATTGGCGATAAGACCTATAAATCGTTTACCGTCAAAGAAATTGCAGTGGCCAAGATCTTTTTGTTCTTATATGCAATTATATTGCTTGTATCTGTGATTGTTTGCTTTATTCGATGAGAGGTGCAAATGAAAACGTTTTGCTTTACGGCTGATGATAATATTCGATTTTTAAAAGATATCAGCGAAAATAGACCGAAAAGTATTTTCGAAAATCCGTATCTTGCGATGTATAAACGTTTGCACGAAGAATTTGGGCTGAAAGTACAGTTAAATTTATTTTACGCGATGGATGGCTTTGATCTTTCGCAGATGAGCGCTGATTACTATTCCGAATGGAGAGAGAATACAGATTGGTTAAAGCTTTCTTTTCATTCCAGGATCGAAAACTCAACGCCCTACCAATTTTCTGGCTATAATGAGGTGTACGACGATTGTAAAACTGTGCATGATCAGATCTTTCGTTTTGCGTCTCCTGCGGTGCTTGCCGAAACCACAACGGTTCATTATTGCCTTGCCACCAAGGAAGGCATGAGTGCGTTGTCCGATCTCGATGTGCATGGTTTACTTGGTCTTTTTGGCACGGATGAGCAACCCCGGACCTCATACTGTATTGACGAAAAATCGGCATCTGTACTCCGAAATGGAACGATTATTTTTAAAGATGGAATGTCGTATGCACCCATCGATATTGTTCTGAATATGTTTTCTGAAGAAGAAATTCTAAAGAAACTTTCGAGATTATTACATAGAGAATCTATATGGGTAATGATCCACGAGCAGTATTTTTACCATGACTACAAACGATATCAGCCTGAATTTGAGGAAAAGTTGCGAACAACGTTTAGTTATTTGAAGAATAATGGTTATGACAGTTGTTTTTTTGAGGATTTAATTTAAAAGGAGATTTTAAATGAAACTTGGTACATACACGTTTAAATTAGATAAAAACTCTGACCTGACCCGCAATGAGGTGATTGATCAAATTCAAAGAAGTGGCTTTGACTTTGTTGCATTGGATTATGGTGAACTGGAAGACGGCGTTCGTCACTGTCAAAGGATCGGCTTCCCCGTTGAAAACGTCCATTTGGCCAGCAGAGGTACCAGCCTGATCTGGCTGGATGACGAGCGTGGTGATGCGATCGCCGATAGTTATTGCGAACAGATCAAGCACTGTGCTGAATTTGGTGTTATGACGGGAATTGCCCATGTTACTTATGGCAGTGAGATCGCACCTCCCGGTCCGAACGGACTTCGTCGTTATGCTAAGATCGTGGAATGCGCAGAAAAGTATAATTTTAATCTCTGCGTTGAGAACACCAGAGCATCGGACCATTTGGTTTATGTGATGGATCATTTTAAAAGCCCCAATGTTCATTATTGCTATGATAGCGGTCATGATCTTGGTATGGGCTATGGAACGGAGTTTTTATACGACTATCTCAATCGCTACGGTGATCGTTTGAGTGCGGTTCATATCCACGATTCAATCAAAGGCTTTGATCTGCACGTAATTCCTTTTGATGGTGCGCTCGACTGGGATATCGTAACGAGGGATCTGGCCAAGACTGACTATGCCACCCAAAAGCTTTGTGCTGAGCCGGGCGGAAAGATTCATGCGATCAAAGAAGGTAAAACCGCCGAAGAACTGCGTGCGACTTATGCCGATATGGCAATAGCAAATGATGAAAGCCTTGTCCGTTTTTATGACGGTTATTATACTGTATATGAGGATTTTACTCTTGAGCAATACCTGGAACGCTATCTGAACTCTTTGAAGAAACTTGCATCTATGATCGAAAAGGCAAAATAAATATCCAAAAAATTATCATAATAAACACGAAGGGAGTGTTTATTATGATTGAACAAGATACGATCAAATTACTTCGCGAATGCGATGCCGGTGTAAAAATGGGCGTATCGTCCATTGAGGATGTATTCCCCTATGTCAGCTCCGATAAGCTGGAGTCGGTTTTAAACGATTGCAAGGATGAACACGCAAAATTAGACCGCGAGCTGCAGGAACTGTTGGATAAATACAAGGATGACGGCAAAGATCCGAATCCTATGGCCAAAGGGATGTCGTGGATCAAAACCAACGTAAAGCTTGCGGCGGATGAATCGGACCATACGATTGCTGATTTGATGACGGACGGTTGTAACATGGGTGTGAAATCTTTGAATCGCTATCTGAACCAGTATGAAGCGGCGGATGAAGTTTCTAAGGATATTTGTAAGCGATTGATCAATATTGAAGAAAAATTGATCATCCAGATGCGTGGATTTTTATAAAAAGCATCTGATATAAACGGCCCCAATTTGTGTACAGCACAAATTGGGGCCGTTTAGTTGTTTTAGAGAAAAATACAAAGTAGGATGCCGCAGATAAAGCAAATAGCAGAAACAACGAGCTTTGCTTTGCTCAATTTCGGCGGATTCTTTCGCCAACGTTTTTCAACTTCATAGGTATCCTTCCCGAAGGCTTTCAGAAAATCCAGCTCTTTATAGCAAAATAACGCACTGCCAATCAAATACAGGCTATATATAAAGAATACAGGCATTACCGTGAACATGGCGAGTACATTGCTGTATGTGAACAGAGAGATATATGCAAA
>CAYLIT010000182.1:0-3911 GCA_964383835.1 uncultured Eubacteriales bacterium | reverse complement strand
GCACCGCCTTGACTGCAGTAATACAAAGACCGCCTTCACTCCAGCTTGTATGAGGATCAAAACGCACGTAATTATTATCACCGCCTAAATGGCGCACCTTTTCATAAACAGAGCCCGGCGACAATACGGTAACGCTCGTATTTTCATTAACAAAATGCGGAGCGGTTTCGGGATCGTAATGATCGATATGATCGTGGGTAAAGATCATCATATCCGGCCGGATGCTCCAAAATGCCTCTGGCACCTCTGAGCGACGGTATTTTTTAGGATCTCTCTTTCTTACACAATCCGAGAAAAAAGGATCCAGCATCACCGTATAACCGTTATGCTCAAACAGCAGGCCTGCCTGCCCCAACCAGGTAATCTTCAAGCTCATCAACCTCCCATTGACTTCTTCTGTTTTTTATTTTATAATAAATTTTATCAATAAACTACCGATATCTTATGTCTTTTATTCGATTTCTTACTATTTTTAAAGGAGGATCGCCGATGAAGTCTGCTTTTCCGGAAATCGTTGCGATCGGGATCTATAACACCAACGCTGCCGTTAAAAATAAAGCGGTGACTCAAAACCGCAAAACCACCATGTTTGAAATAGAACTCCCCATCGGTGAAGGCGGCACCACTTATATTGACCATGATGCCATGCCCATCACCCCAAACACCTTGATCTGCGCCAAGCCCGGGCAGATTCGCCATACACGTCTGCCCTTTCAATGCTATTACATTCATTTTATTCTGCGTAACGGCGAACTTTATGATCGGGTTATGAAGCTGCCCAATTTTATACAAACACAACGTCTTTCGGATTATCAATCCATCTTCCGTGATCTATGTAAATATGACGAAACTGCATTAGAAAACGACGAATTACTTCTGCACAGCTTACTGCTCAAACTGCTTTATCTATTATTGAACGATGCCGAAAAAACCTCTTTTCAAGGACGTATTAAAGGCACGAACCACCAAGCTACTGAAAACACCATCAAATATATCAAAGAAAACTTAACTGCCGATCTTTCTTTGCAGACTTTAGCTGAGCGTGTAGGCTTCAGCCCCAATCATTTTCACAACTGCTTTAAAGCCTCGACCGGTCGAACCGTCCGTGAATACGTAGAGGATCAACGTATCAAAAAGGCCGCCAATCTATTGGTTTCTACCGATTGTACCCTGACCGAGATCGCTTATGAGTGCGGCTTTTCTTCCCAAAGCTATTTCAGTTTTGCATTCAAACGCAAGATGAACCAAACACCAAGGGAATATGCAAAATCCATATTCAAAAGATATGAAAAAAACAGGTGAAAACTCACCTGTTTTTATTATTTCAATGCTCGCATGGCGTTTAGAATGGCGATCACCATCACACCCACATCGGCAAAGACCGCAAGGCCCATGCCGGTAATCCCCAGGGCGCTCAGCAACAGCACCGATCCTTTGACCGAAAGGGAGAAAATAATGTTCTGACGCACGATCCCCATGGTTTTGCGGGAGATACGGATCGCTTCGGCGATCTTGCCGAGCTGATCATCCATCAAAACGATATCAGCGGCCTCAATAGCGGCATCACTTCCCAATGCGCCCATCGCAATTCCAATATCGGCACGGGTCAGCACCGGCGCATCGTTGATGCCATCGCCAACAAAGGCGAGTACGCCCTCTTCCCGTGCCAGCAACGCTTCTACACATTCCACCTTCTGATCCGGCAAAAGCTGTGCGTGGAGCTCGTCGATAGCCAACTGCTCCCCTACCGCACGGGCGACCGATTCAATATCACCGGTCAGCATCACCGTCTTGGCAACGCCTGCCGCCTTCAGGGCTTGCAGATCCTCGGCGGCTGTTTCTTTGATCTCATCCGATACCACAAGGTAACCGGCGTAACTGCCGTCTATCGCCAGATGTACCGCTGTGCCCGGTTCCCGGCACTCTCCGGCAGTAACGCCGATTTCATCCATTAACTTTTCATTGCCTGCACAAACCTGAATTCCCTCAACAACGGCACATAAGCCTTTGCCGGCAAGTTCCTGCACAGACTCCACCTAAAAACGAGAGCGGCACCGAGATCACAAGCGCGCAGGGGCAGGACACCACCAAAAAGATCAACGCGCGGTGGATCCACTCGCTCCAGCCACCCACAAACAGCGGCGGCAGAACGGCCAAAAGCAATGCTCCGATCACTACACAGGGGGTATAATAGCGGGCAAAACGGGTAATAAAACGCTCTGCCTTTGCCTTTTTAACAGCGGAATTTTCCACCAATTCCAGAATACGGGATACGGTGCTTTCCTCAAAGCATTTGGTTACCTCAATCCGGATCACGCCGGTCAGATTGACCGAGCCGCTGATCACCGCATCACCGGGCACAATATCCCGTGGCAGGGATTCCCCGGTCAAAGCGGCAGTATCAACGCTGGTGGTGCCGCTTAAAACGGTACCGTCCAGAGGGATACGCTCGCCGGAGCGCACCAGGATCGTCTCTCCCACTTCCACTTCATCGGGAAAAACCTCGACCTCTTCCCCATTACGCAGAACGGTGGCACTATCCGGCCGGATATCCATCAGCTTGGCAATAGACTTACGGCTACGCCCGACGGCAATGCTTTGGAACAGCTCTCCCACCTGGTAAAACAGCATCACCATGATACCCTCAGGATACTCGCCGGTAGCAAAAGCTCCAACGGTAGCGATCGCCATCAGAAACTGCTCGTCAAAAACCTGGCCACGTAAAATATTACGCACGGCGCCCCAAAGCACATCATAGCCGACCACAGCGTAGGGAACCAAGAAACCTAACAACTGCCATTTGCCTAACGGCAAGAGATAGACCGCTACAGTAAGTACTACTGCGATAAGAATACGGATCAACATCTTTTTTTGCTTGCGTGTCATGGCTTTATCCTCAGAAAAGAATACGACAGTTAGGATCGACCTTCTTTACGATCTTGGCCGCCTGCTTCATGATATCGTCCAGCCGCTCTTCATCGGCCTCAACGATCATCTTCTGCGCCAAAAAGTTGACTGCCACCTCGTGGACACCGTCCAACTTACGGATACCGTCCTCCATTTTTGCCGCGCAATGGGCACAATCAAGATCTTCCATTCTAAATGTTTTTTTCACGGTTCTCTCTCCTTCTGTAACGTGATTATAGCCCTGGGCAATGATCAAGCCGACGTGATCGTCGTCCAAAGAATAAAATACCGTTTTGCCTTCTCTGCGGGATTTGACTAAGCGAGCGTCCTTCAATACCCGAAGCTGATGGGAAATTGCCGATTGCTCCATCACCAACAGCTCGGCAATAGCGCAGACGCACAGCTCCGCTTCGAAAAGGGAATATAAAATTTTGATCCGGGTAGGGTCGCCGAAAACCTTGAAAAAATCCCCCAGCTTACTGAGCAGCTCATCGGCCGGCATCTCTGCCCGTACAGCCGCCAAAGCTTCTTCATGATTGTGAGCCATATATGAACCTCCATTCACATGAATAGTTGTTCATATAATACCAACTTTATTCCCCGCTGTCAATACTTTTTCAAAGAAATATCCCTTGACTTTCGTAATATATATGTGATAATATATATAAGATTTAAAGACAGTGACGGAGAGAGTAGTCTTTTCAGCGAACTCCAAAGCGATCCGGGGGCGGTGTGAGCCCGGTGAAAGTAGCGGTAAGACGAAGATCACTCCCGAGTCGGGGACCGAACGCATCCGCCTGTAGGCTCCCCCGCTACTTCTGCGTTACGGGAGCGGCAGATGACAGTCTGCATGAAACGGGTGGTTTTTGGAAGTACAACGCTTTCGTCCTATTTCAGGATGAAGGCGTTATTTATTTTGGAAGGAGAAAAGCGCAATGTATAACAGCGTATCCCCCAACCTGAATTTTGTTGAGGAAGAAAAAAGAATCGAAAAATTCTGGCGG
>CAYLIT010000181.1:0-3923 GCA_964383835.1 uncultured Eubacteriales bacterium | reverse complement strand
CCATAATGGTAAAGCCCATACCGTTGCGCTCCGCTTCATCTCCCGTGGTGAAAAGCGGCTCCATCGCCTGCGGAATGTCAGCAATTCCACGCCCTTTATCCTTGATGGAAAGAATTAATTTTCCATCCTCGTATAGCCGTCCGTTGATGGTGATGGTTCCCAGCTTGTCCCCATATCCATGCACGATGCAGTTGGTCACCGCCTCGCTGATAGCGGTCTTGATCTCACTGATCTCTTCAACGGTGGGGTCCAGCTGAGCGGCAAAGGCCGCTACTGCCACCCGCGCAAAGCCTTCGTTGGCAGAACGCGATAAAAATGATAATCGGATCTGATTGCTTGCTTTCATTCTTCCTCCTCCTTTACGGTTACATAGCGGTCGATCTGTGCCATATCAAAGACCTTTTTGGGCCCGCCGCACAGATGCCGCAGCTCCACACTGCCGTCCATGCTGTTCATCAGCTTGCGGCGTCCCATCACGATGGCCAGGCCGGAGCTATCCATAAAACTGACTCCGCCGAAATCCAGGATCAACAGGGAAGGGCGGTGCCGTTTGATCTTAAAATCGATGCTGTCTGAAAGTCCCCGGGCGCAATGATGGTCGATCTCGCCCTGGAGCTTGACCTCCAGCTCGTTAAAGCTTTCTTGAAACGTAACGTTCATAATAACCTCCTGAATTGCTTTTGTTCCCCTAAAGAAAAACACCCTTTCGATATTATACCGAAAGGGTGTATCTGATTTTGTCATAAGTTGTCGTTAAAATAACTTTTTCAGTTCGTTGGCGATATCTCCTGCCATGTAAAGGGAGCCGCACGCTAAAATGGTACCGCCGCACTTTTCTTTGGCTAATTTTGCCGCCTCTTCATAACTGTCGCAGGCGGTACAATCGTCGCAGAAAAGATCTGCCATATTCTTCAGGTCGTAGGCGGTCATGGCGCGAGGCATAGGGGGCTGAACCGTTAAAAAGGCTTTTGCCCGCATGGCCAACTGCCGTACCGCATATTGATAAGGTTTATCCTTCATCATACCGAAGATGATGACCGGCTCCTTGAGCTCTTCCATGGTGTCCATGGCACGAAGCAGAGCATCGATGCCCTCCAGGTTGTGTCCGCCGTCAATAAAGATATACGGTTCCTGATGGATGCAGTCCAACCGCGAGGGGATATACGCATTCAATAAACCGGCTTTCAACTGCTCCTCGGTGTAGGTGATCTTGCCTTGCTTTTTCAAAAGCGCCAGCGTTTCCAGCACGGTGATGGCGTTACCCACCTGATGGGGGCCCCGTAGAGAGACGGCATATTCCTTATCTTTATAAATGAAGCGATTTCCCATTGCATCCGAAGAAAGCACGGTGGCACGCTCACCCATGGTGAAGGTTGCGTTCAGTTCTTTGCTTCGATTGCGAAGAACTTCAACAGCGCCGTCCGGGTTCCCGTTGTATACTACGACGGGGCAATTTGGCTTGATGATCCCACCTTTTTCGGCGGCGATCTTTTCTACGGTATCACCTAAATATTCGGTGTGATCCAGTGAAATGGAGCAGATCACCGAGGCCCAGGGAGCTTCGATTACGTTGGTGGCATCAAATCGGCCGCCCAAACCTACCTCTAAAACGATGATGTCGCAGTTTTCTTCTCGGAAGAAAAGAAACCCGATGGCGGTAACGATCTCAAATTCCGTCAGCTCCAACCCTTCGGCTGCATTTTTGACCTGCTCGGTCAGGCGGGCGAGGGTCTCTTTAGAGATCATCTCTCCATTCACCACAAACCGCTCTCTGAAATCATAGATAAAAGGGGAGGTGAACAGACCGGTTTTATAGCCAGCCTCCCGCAGTACTGCTGCCAGCATGGTGGCGGTACTTCCTTTTCCGTTGGTTCCGGCTATATGGAGAAAGGGCAACCCCTTTTGAGGGTTGCCCAGTCGTTCCAGCAAAGCCGTGATTCGCTGCAGACCGGGTTTGGCAACATGGGCTTTCCGATCATGGATATAATGCATGGCTTGGCTATAGTTCATCATCTGTTTTTCATTTCCTCAATGCTCTTGGTCAGATCTGCGATCAGCGCCAGGAACTTTTCTTTTTTGGCAGTCTCAGCCTCGACCAAAGCGGCGGGCGCCTTGGCGATAAAGCCTTGATTGCTCAGCTTGCCTTCTACACGAGCCAGCTCACCCTTGGCCTTGTCCAATTCCTTGGTCAGACGGGCGATCTCACCCTCGATGTCTACCAGTTCGGCGAAGGGGATATAGAGGCTTGCACCGTTGCAAACCAGCTTAACAGTCCCTTCGGGAGCAGTCTGATTAACAAAGACCTGATCGGCACCGGCCAGCTTCTGATAAAAGCTTTCGGCACCCTCGAACCACTCTGCATGGGCGGTTTCGATATAGAGAGAAGCTTTTCTGGAATGAGGAACATTCATCTCGGCACGGCGATTGCGGATGGCCTTGATGGTCTCCATGATGTGCTCCATCTTGTCGGCGCCCTCGTTGAAGCAAAGCTTGCTGTCATAAACGGGGAAACGGGCGGTAACAATGGCCTCTTCCTCTACGGGTAGTGCCTGCCAGATCTCCTCGGTGATGAAGGGCATAAAGGGATGCAGCATCTTCAGAGCGCCGGAGAATACGTAGAGCAGAACCTTCTGTGCAGAAGCGCTTTCCTCGCCACCGGCATAAAGACGGGGCTTGACCAGCTCAATGTACCAGTCACAGAACAGATCCCAGATAAAGTCATAGACCTTCTGCAGAGCAAGACCGATCTCGAATTTATCCAGATTATCGGTTACGTCACGAACGACCTCGTTGTAGCGGGTCAGGATCCATTCATCCTCGGGCTTGAGGTCTTCGGCGTTAAAGCTGAGATCCTCTTCCTTGAGGTTCATCAGAATAAAGCGGGCGGCGTTCCATACCTTGTTGGCAAAGTTACGGGAGGATTCCACACGTTCGGGATAATAACGCATATCGTTACCGGGCGCATTACCGGTAGCCAGGGTGAAGCGCAGAGCATCGGCACCGAACTCCTTGATGACTTCCAGGGGATCAATACCGTTACCAAGTGATTTACTCATCTTACGGCCCTGGCTGTCGCGCACCAGACCGTGGATCAGTACGTGCTTAAAGGGGACCTCGCCCATCTGCTCCAGGCCGGAGAAGATCATTCTGGCCACCCAGAAGAAGATGATATCGTAACCGGTCACCAGCACGCTGGTGGGATAGTAGTAATCCAGCTCGGGGGTCTTTTCGGGCCAACCTAAGGTAGAGAAGGGCCACAGGGCAGAGGAGAACCAGGTATCCAGTACGTCCTCTTCTTGGCGCATGGGTGCGCCGCACTTGGGACAGGTGTGAACGTCCTCTTTGGAAACAATCATCTCGCCGCAAGCATCACAGTAGTAAGCGGGGATCCGATGACCCCACCACAGCTGACGGGAGATACACCAATCGTGAACGTTTTCCATCCAATGGAGATAAGTCTTGCTGAACCGCTCGGGAACAAACTGGGTTTCGCCGGCCTTGACTTCCTTGATGGATTTATCGGCCAAGGGCTGCATTTTTACAAACCACTGGCTGGAAGCCATAGGCTCTACGGTGCAACCGCAGCGATAGCAGGTACCAACGTTATGGGTGTGATCTTCGATCTTTACCAGATAGCCGCCCTCTTCCAGATCCTTAACGATCTGCTTACGGGCATCATAACGGTCCATGCCTTCGTATTTGCCGCCGTTGGCGTTGATCTTGGCATTGCCGTCCATAACCAGGATCTCTTCCAGATTATGACGCTTACCGACTTCATAGTCGTTTGGGTCGTGTGCGGGTGTAATCTTTACCGCGCCTGTACCAAATGATTTATCTACGTATTCATCAGCAATAATAGGAATAGTTCTGTTAGTTAAAGGCACAAGGACTTTCTTGCCGATTAATTCGGAATACTTTTTATC
>CAYLIT010000180.1:0-3937 GCA_964383835.1 uncultured Eubacteriales bacterium | reverse complement strand
AATTAACGGGTCCTTCTTTCATGATGCTGTTTAATTTTCAAAGTCCGTTGCTTTCTCTTTTCGTGGTGCTTTTTCGCGCCCCTCTCGAAGAGTGCTTGAATATGATACCATTTGCTAACCGATTTGTCAACACTTTTTTTGTGGATTTTTGGATTTTTTTCAATTCCGTCAATTATCAACAAATTATCCACAGTTCGCGGGCGGGTCATAGGGCAAAATGCTTATTCGATAACGACCGCCTTATAGCCAAGCCCTTCCAGGTACTCCACCATTTCGGCGGTATTCTTGGTGTTATTCCCGATCAGGCCGCCAACGCGAACCTGAAACACACCGTCCTCTTCCCCGGCGATCTCTTGCAATGCGGAGGCAGCATTCTTTACCGATTTCTTTTTATTGCTCATAAAAAAGAGTTCTTTTTCCACAATATCGGTAGTTGCATCGGTGGTACCGTAGCAACGCAGGCAGATTCCGTAGGCAGAATAATCCAGCTTCGCGGCATATTGGGAACCGTCGGCCGTTTTATAGGACAGGATAATATTCTGAACGCTCATGGAACCGATCAGCAAAAAGGCTCCGATAAAACCAATAAAATAAAATCTGTAGCGTTGCCAAAAGGTCAATTGTTCTTCCTGCTTCTTAGCGCTCATGGTCATTCCTCACAATCTTTACAAAATCTTTAAATTTTTGTTTATTTTTCGCTCAATCTATACTATAATGTAATTAGCCTTTTCAAAGGAGGGTGTTTCTTGAGTATTATATCACAACAATTTGATCAATACAAGAAGTTTTCTCATATCCATTTCGTGGGGATCGGAGGCGTTTCGATGTCGTCGCTGGCGTTGATCCTGAAGCGTCAGGGCAAGGAGGTCACCGGCTCTGACAGCGGCGACGGTCCTACCATCACCAAATTGAAGGATGCCGGCATCACCGTATACCGTGAGCACGCCGCCGAAAACGCCACCGGCTGTGACCTTCTGGTCTACACCGCCGCCATTTCGGACAACAACGCTGAGTTAGTCTATGCCCGCGAAAACAACATCCCCATGATGGAGCGAGCGGTATTACTGGGCTATATGATGGCGGAGTTCAAAAACTCTATCGCCGTATCCGGTACCCACGGCAAGACCACCGTCACCTCGCTGATCACCTCTGTTTTTACTGCCGCAAAAAAAGACCCCACCGTTTTAGTGGGTGCCAATTTGAAGGCCATCGGCGGAAACTACTGTTTAGGGCAAAGTGATTTTTCTATCTACGAGGCCTGCGAGTACGTCAACTCCTTCCATCATTTTTATCCCCATTGCGGCGTGATCCTTAATATCGACGAGGATCACCTGGATTTCTTTAAGGATTTAGACGCCATCAAAGAGTCCTTTGCCCGGTTTACCGATAATCTTGATCCGGACGGCTTTTTGGTCATCAACGGCGATGATCCGAATTGCGACTTTGTCAGAGAATATTACAAAGGGAATACGCTGACCTTTGGTTTGGATACAAAAGACGACTGCCGCGCCGAAAACATTACTCTTTGCAACGGATATCCGCAGTTTGACATTTATTTTGCAGATCGGTTTATCACCCGGATCACCCTGAAGATCCCCGGCCGTCACAATATCTTGAACGCACTTTCGGCCGCCTGTGTGGCTCTGCACTATGAATTGGAGCCGGATACCATCAAAGCAGGTTTGGAGGCCTTCACCGGTGCTGACCGTCGATTCGAGTGTAAAGGAACCTGCAACGGAGCCACCGTTTTGGATGATTATGCACACCATCCCACTGAGATTCGTGCTACTCTTTTAAGCGCTAAAGATGCTGCGGAAGGTAAAGTTTACGTGGTATTCCAACCTCACACCTTTACCCGCACCTACTATCTGATGGAGGAATTTGCAGAGGCGCTTTCACTTGCAGACCATACCATTCTGACCGATATCTACGCCGCCCGTGAGATCAATAAAGTGGGGGTCAACATTCTGGAGCTTCGGGATCGTATTCCCGGTGCCCGCTATATCAGCAAATTCGAAGATATTGCCGCCACGCTGAAGCAAGAACTCAAAAAAGGAGACATGGCCATCCTGATGGGTGCAGGAAACGTCAACACCATCGCCAAGCTCCTGGTCGATTAAAACACCAACGCCGCAGTGCATTGCACTGCGGCGCTTTATTATTTGAAATACTCCGTTAAATACTCTTTGGTATTCTCAACCATTTCATCAAAGAGCTTTCTTGCCTGCTCCACCGGAATATCCACCAAAGGATCATTAACGAATACCTGAAACGCCTTTTCAAGGTCACGCTCACGGCCGGCCTCGGCCAGCATCAACTGAGCGTCGGCAATGCGACGGACCAACGCATTGATAGACAGCGGAATATCTCCCGCCATCGTTGGAGTCAGACAACCGTCCCGGAAGACGGCGTTGGTCTCCACGACAGTCCCCAACGGCAGATTGGAAATCTGCCCCCGATTGGGCAAGTTGACATTGGTAACCAGTTCCGTCAAGCCCAAAAGTGCCCGCATCTGCAGGACGCCTTCTTCTCTGGATCTCTTAATTTCGATCGGTTCTTCGCCTGCTGCCAACCGTTTTCCTTGCTCGATCTTTTTCTTCATTTTATCCTTGCGCCATTGGACACCGGTCAGGCCGAAGCCCCAGGAATGAGCCTGTTCCTCGTTGGTCAGATACCAGCTTTTGGGGCAGAACTCTGCCAAATGACGGTCACCTGCCGAAGCGTTACAGTCGTAACGAAGCATCAGATCAAATTTCACCTTGCGGCTGTTGGCAGAAGCGCTGTTCTCTGCACCGATCTCTTCGACCCCGCCAAAGCCGGTCTTGGCGTATTTTTCGGCAAACTGACGGTAGATGGGGGTCAGGTCCATCCCCTTATAGCTGGCGTCGGTGATCCAGGTAAAGTGATTAACACCCACAACGTTGATCTTGATCTCATTCCGCTTCACACCGGAAATGCCACAGATATCCTCCAAAGCAGCAGTATACAGCTCCTGACTGCCGAACACCTCGTGGCAACAGCCAAAGGCACGGATCTCGGGGAAGGTGTCGTAAAGCGCTTTGACACATTGCGCCATGGGGTTGGTGTAGTTAATGACCCAAGCCTTGGGACAATAATCACGGATGGCCGCCGCAATGACCTCCATCTGAGGAATGGTTCTCAGCGCACGAATCACGCCGCCCGGGCCGGTGGTATCGCCCACCGATTGGTAGATCCCGTATTTTTCCGGGGTATGAACATCGCTCTCCATTTCATCAAAGGTGCCGGGCAAAATAGAGATCACCACAAAATCGGCGCCGGTCAGCGCAGCC
This sequence comes from uncultured Eubacteriales bacterium, assembly GCA_964383835.1. Classification (GTDB taxonomy): domain Bacteria; phylum Bacillota; class Clostridia; order Oscillospirales; family QAKW01; genus QAKW01. Next base: position 626 of record CAYLIT010000180.1, on the reverse strand, counting down.
TGCAACGTTTCTTCGGCCGTATAATCCCAACGGGAGATACATTCCGGCTGATCTTTATAACGATTACCGATCATGGCATTGCGGCGTGCAGCTTCATAATCGATATCATACAGCGCCACGTGACCGGAGATATCCTCCGCCAGCGCAAGGTCCGACATCAGCTTCCAGGCCCAAGCCTTGGAGCCGCCACCTACATAAGCTATTTTTACATCCTCAACGGTATTATGATCTGTATAGCGCATCCTGCTTCTCCTTTAAAAAACAATAAATCGTTGATATGTTTTCATTCTATCACCATATCTCACGATTTTCCACCGATATATTGACGGATCATCAAAATCCACTACCGAAATATTGTGTTTTTATCCGATCTGTGTTACAATATCCTTAAAGGGGTGAAAAGCATTGAAATTAGAGAAAGACCTTAAAGTAGAGCATACCGTCTCATCCGCCGGAAAAAGTATGCACCATATGCACGAGCATTCCTGTTATGAGATCTATTTTTTAGTCTCCGGCGGACGGCGCTACCTAATGCGGGATACCGTTTACGAAGTAGACCCGGGAGATCTGATGCTGATCCCGCAAAACCAACTGCACCGAACCGTTTCTTCCGCTCGTACCGATTA
>CAYLIT010000179.1:0-3967 GCA_964383835.1 uncultured Eubacteriales bacterium | reverse complement strand
GTTCCCGTTATAGATAGCCGCCCTAACGCCATGACCAACGGATATTCCTCTTCGTATGATGAACTCGCAGCTGCACCGGCCACCCAAGCCAGCGGCCTGTTCAGCTGATAACAATCAAAAAAGTCCTGCGGAGGTTTTTGACAGTCTGAAACACCTGATCCATGGATCAGGTGTTTTTTTCTATTAAATCCAGCAAATCTTTGCTGTAGGGCAGGGGGGAGAGGTTTTTTTTCAGATCATTCGCCGCAAAGCGCACCCCTGTAAGGGCGGCGGTTACCTGCTCCGAAAGGGTGTGCTCCATGGCGTCGGTATAAAGCCGTACCTCTTGGATCAAGCCGTTTTTGACCTCCAACTGTAGTTGAACGGAGCCCCAATCGAACCGATCCTCGCAGGTCAGCGAAAGGGGGAGGGGCGTCCCGTAAAGATATTCCCAATCGCCATACTCCGCCGCAAGGGGAGCGAGGACCTCTTTTTCGATTGCCGCCATCGGTTGCGGCGTGAGGGCATAGACCTCCGCTACCGCCTCCTGCAGATATTGCTTCATTTTTTCGACGGTCAGTTCCGGCGCCAGTTCCTTGAGGTTGACCACCCGGGAACGCACCGACTTGACACCCTTTGCCTCCAATTTTGCCTTGGAGGGGGTGAGGTAACGGCTCATTTGCTCGGTATCCGCATCGATCAGGATCGTTCCGTGATGGTAGGCTTTGCCATCGCCGTGGTAAAAGGCATTGCCCGAGAATTTACGGCCCTCTGCCAAAAGATCGTTGCGCCCGGAGCGCTCCGCGCGGATACCTGCCCGTTTACAGGCGATCAAAAGGACCTCCTGCTGGCGGGTCAGGTCATAGTTTTCTTCGTGGCACAGAAAGGTGAAGTTCAGATTGCCCGAATCATGAAAGACCGCGCCCCCGCCGGAAAGCCGACGGGCCAGGCGGCCGCCCTCTTCTTCCAGCAGACGGCAATTACATTCCGCCCAGGGGTTCTGATTTTTGCCGATCACCACCGTTTGGCGGTTTTGCCAGAGGTAGAGGATGAGGGCATCCTCCGCCACTCTGTCCAGAAGGAGCTTTTCCACCGCCAGATTTTCGTAAGGATCGGTGCTGTTTGATTTGTAGATTTGAAGTGTTTTGATCATAGTACCATGATACCAATATTTTTACTGTAGGTCAATGTGAATTTTTCAAAAATCATTGACGGATTTAATGGAATGTAGTACAATAATTTCGAATGACCTAATATTATGTTTCGAATTGCCTAACATTATATTTCGAATATTTTACAAAGGAGGAATTGTTTTGGCAAATGCAGTCATTATGCCCAAAGCCGGTATCACCGTTGAGAGCTGCATCATCGGCACTTGGGAAAAGAAGGTCGGCGACGCAGTAAAGGTAGGGGATATCCTCTTTACTTACGAGACCGATAAAGCAAGCTTTGAGTGTGAATCCACCGCAGAGGGCACTCTGCTGGAGATCTTTTTTGAGGAAGGGGACGAGGTTCCCTGCCTCGTGAACGTCTGCGCCGTTGGCAACCCCGGCGAGGATTGCTCTGCACTGCGCCCCGAGGGCGCTGCCGAAGAGGCTCCTGCCGCCGCTCCCGCCGAGGAGGTAGCCGCCGCTCCCGTAGCCGCCGCCCCCGCGGCTGAGACTACTGCCGTAGCCGGTGAAAGGTCTGCCGTTTCTCCCCGTGCGAAGAAGCTGGCAGAGCGTGCCGGTGTAGATGCTACTTTGGCTACACCCACCGGACCGAACGGACGAGTAATTGAACGCGATATCAGAACTCTTATGGATAATCCGCCAGCTACTGCTCCTGCCGCCGCTCCCGTGGCTGCCGCTGCTCCCGCAGCCGAGGAATACGAGGACGTCAAGTTCAGCGGCATTCGCCGTGCCATCAGCAAGTCCATGCACACCTCCTTGTCCACCATGGCTCAGCTTACCCACAATACCTCCTTCGATGCCACCGCCATCCTGAACTACCGTAAGGTGCTCAAGGCGGCGGAGGGCGAGGTCGCAGGGATCACCCTGGGCGATATCGTGCTGTATGCGGTTTCCAGAACCCTGTTGAACCACCCCGACCTCAACGCCAATATGCTGGACGATAATAACATTCGTCTGTTCAAGCACGTCAACCTGGGCGTGGCTGTTGATACTCCCCGTGGTCTGATGGTTCCCACCATCTTCCACGCTGACGAGATGAGCCTGTTGGAGATCTCTAAGGCTGTTAAGGACCTGGCGGCTCAGTGCCGTGAGGGCAGCATCAGCCCCGATCTGCTGACCGGCGGTTCCTTCACCGTTTCCAACCTGGGTAACCTGGGCGTAGAGTCCTTTACCCCGGTCATCAATCCCCCCCAGACCGGTATTTTGGGTGTTTGCGGTACCACCGACCGTGTCCGTCGCGGTAAAGACGGCAATATTGAGATCTATCCCGCAATGGGCCTGAGCCTGACCTACGATCACCGTGCAGTAGACGGTTCTCCCGCAGCCCGTTTTCAGAAGGAGCTGTGCCGGAACCTGGAAAACTTTACTACCCTGCTGGCTAAATAAGGAGAACGGATATGGAAATTTTTGACGTATTAGTTCTGGGCGGCGGCCCGGGCGGATATCTTTGCGCCGAGCGAGCAGCTCAGGGCGGTCTTAAAGCGGCTGTTTTTGAGAAAAAGGCGCTGGGCGGTACCTGCCTCAACGAGGGCTGTATCCCCACCAAGACCCTGCTGAATTCTTCTAAAATGTATCGCCACGCCAAAGAAAGCGAAGCCTTCGGTGTGGTTGCTGAAAACGTTACTTACGATCACGCTAAGGTCATCGACCGTAAAAACCAGGTGGTCAAGACCTTGGTGGGCGGTGTCGGCGCTACCATGAAGGCCAATAAGGTTACCGTGGTCACAGGGAATGCGGTGGTCAAGGGTAAGAGTGCAAACGGCTTTGCCGTGGAGTGCAACGGTGAGACCTACGAGGGCAAGCGCCTGGTCATTGCCTCCGGCTCCGAAACGGTGGTTCCCCCCGTTCCCGGCCTGAAGGAAGGCTTGGAGAGCGGCTTTGTTGTTACCAATCGTGAGGTGCTGGACGAAAAAGAGCTGCCACGTGAATTGGTCGTTATCGGCGGCGGCGTCATCGGTCTTGAGATGGCTTACTATTTCGCCAGCGTCGGCACCAAGGTCACCGTCATCGAGATGATGCCCAAGATCGCCGGCGCCACCGATCCCGAGATCTGCAAGGTGCTGACCGATGCTTTTGAAAAGCGTGGCATGGTCTTTAAGCTTTCCTGCAAGGTTCTGGAAGTCAAAGCAAACAGCGTTATTTATGAAGAGAACGGCGAAAAGAAAGAGATAGCCTGTGATAAGGTTCTGCTTTCTGCCGGCCGTAAGCCTTCTACCGCAAATATCGGTCTGGAAACTCTGCAGTTGGAGATGGATCGTGCGGCTGTTAAGACCGACCGTCATCTCTGCACCAACGTTTCCGGCGTTTACGCCATCGGCGATTGCAACGGCAAGCTGATGCTGGCCCATACCGCATACCGTGAGGCAGAGGTTGCTGTCAATCACATGCTGGGCAAGAACGACGAGATGCGCTACGACGTCATCCCCTCCGTTATTTATACCGATCCCGAGGTGGCCAGCGTTGGCTACAGCAAGGAGGGCGCCGAAGAAAAGGGTATGAAGGTCAAAGAGGTCAAGCTGCCCATGAGCTACGCCGGCCGTTATCTGGCCGAAACCGAGGGCGGCAAGGGCTTCATCAAGCTGGTTGTCGATACCGATAAGAACCGATTGGTAGGCTGTCATATCGTTGGCTCCTATGCCTCCGAGATCATTATGACCGCCACCATGATGGTAGATACCGAGCTGACTCCCAGCCGTCTGCAGAAGCTGGTGTTCCCCCATCCTACCGTTGCTGAAATTATCCGCGAAGCGATCTTTCATATTTAAGGAGTGATTTAAAAATGCCTAAGAATTTATTTGTTGATCCCGCCGAGGTCC